>NZ_JACJEW010000044.1:0-36816 GCF_014164315.1 Pseudoalteromonas sp. SG44-1 | reverse complement strand
TCTAAGCACCCAAAGCAGTCAAAAGAAAGCCAAGAGGCTTTTAAAAAAGTTCCAAGTGGAAACGATCCTTCACACCCCAGGACATCTCCCTTTAGATCGCATTGATGTGTGGTTTCAAGATGAAGTTGGACAACAAAATCAAACAACACGCTTATGGGCTGAAACAGGCTCTAGGCCCCGCGCAACAAAACAACAGCAGTTTGAGTATGGATACTTATTTGGTGCAGTCTGCCCAAGTAATGGTAAAACAGAAGCGCTGATCAGCCCTATCGTCAATAAAGAGGTCATGACGCAACACATGGAATTAATATCAAAAGCCACGGAGGCAGGACGTCATGCGGTCGTGATCGTTGATGGCGCTGGTTGGCATACTATTGATACGGTACAACCATTCAATAATGTCACACTAATAAAACTTCCGCCTTACTCCCCGGAGTTAAATCCAATAGAGCAAGTATGGAGTTGGCTACGGCAACACTGTCTATCAAACCGTGTATTTAGTGGTTATGAAGAAATAGTCGAACAGGTATTGCAAGCGTGGAATAAATTCATCTCAGTGCCTGATACGGTTAAAAGCATATGCTCTAGAGACTGGATAAAATTGACTTAATCTTTATGCAGATTGGTATAAGGAGGCAAGGTATCACAGAGACATTTTTAATGCCTTCATCAACATTGCCCATGTGCCAGCTTGCGTGATCAACTATGACCACAGCGTGCTCTCCATAGCGCGTCGCATCCGAAATGTGTTTGGTATTAGCCTAGAAGGTTGTTAAAATAAATTCGACTTCAATCAGCAAGCCATTGAAATAGAGTGTTATTTTCGGTTGTATTGTTCACTCTGAGTTCTAACAGGGAGCTTATTGAGTTAGATTTAAGATCTAATATTGGATTGCCTTTATTTTCCTCCAAAGTAACATTGTTTTTAAGACCTTTTTCGGTTACTTCACAGGTGCCATTTTTACAAATAACATCAGGTTCTGGTCTGAGGAGCTGCTTATCTGAAGTAATAATAACATACCGATCATCAACCTTAGAAGAATCTTCAAAAGCCTTAAATTTTTCAGCCGAAAAGCTTGGCACTATTCCCGCTTTTATTTCTATCATATGTTGTAGAAATTGGTAACTACCCCTATGAGACAATGCACTTAAACCTGGTTCAGTCATAAACGAAATGAAACCCTCATCTATATCAGATGAAGATAATTTTTTCTGACTATCAAGAATATTATTTATCGTAGCTTGATCTTTATCCGTAAAGCTGACCGCAAGCTGGTATCCTTCACCGTTGAAGTGTCCATTATTAAAATTATTAAGTATCTTCCCATCGTCATGCATTCTGTAACCACCAAGATCACTGGCAAACTGACGGATATACTTAAAATCTATATTATTATTATCAGCATATTCATAGATATCAGCTAATAACTCTCTATCTCCTTGTGTCAAAAATTCATAAGAACTTCGCATTAAGTTAGATAAGGACATCCCATCAGCGCCGCTTAAAATTTCTGATTCAGTACCACCAAAAATATCCGTCACCATAGCTTCATAATAATGCTCAGACCGGCTTATATTTTTGCTTTTTTCTAAATCCCGTTCATCTAAAATAGACTCGAACTGTGATGTTACTTGCGAGCTATATTTATCGGAAACCATCGCTTTACTAAAAGAAGAAAAAGAGTTCATATGAGATAATAGTAATTCTTCAAATGATGCTAGTGCGGTAACGTTACTTTCGTATTTAAGGCTGTCTCGTTTTAGGTTTGATAGGTTTTGCTGATCAAGTGTGTGCCATCTTTCATATGCAGCTACCCTCTCTGAGCTGCTAAATGTATTACTTGTGTCTAATGCTATCGTCTCAAGTTTTGATTTGGATAAATGTTCAAATTCCCATTTTGCTGTGGCAACCTCATCACTATTTATTTTTGCATTTGAAGAGAGTATTTCCTTATGTAGAGATAAATTTTGCTGACTTAATTTAGAAATATCAATAGAGCTTTTGGCCTTACTTAATTTCGACGATAATGAAGAAACCGATGCATGTATTTCTATATCCTTACTTTTTTTGGGGTCAGATTGTGGCTGAGGAAAAGCTTTTCTCGCATTTAACAAACTTCTCTTGATATCAGGTATATCCATACTATTGACCCTCTAAACGAAAATAGACTCCTTTGATTAAATTTGGAGTCTAAGGTGTTAATTAGTTAGTTGTGTAGTTAAAAGTTATACTTTCTATTCTATTTGGTGTTGAATAATGGAAAGTACCAGTTGCTTCAACTCTATGAACAATTGATACTTGAATACCTGGTTTGAAGCTCTCACCATTAAATACTGTTACCTCTCCAGTAGAGTTTGGCACAATTGGTTCGCACTTAATGGGATTGTTGTTATATGCTCGATAAAAGCACAATTCAACAATCTCGCCAAAAGAATCTGGGTAATTTGCAGATGTGTAATTAATCCCAGTAATTTTACCTGTTTTACTCTCAAGTGGAATATCTCTTAAATCGCCATGTAATATAGAAAATAGAGATGATGACAGACCACCGGCAGAGCTTAATACTAGCATCCTGCTTTGTACCTTTTTTACATTATTTTAATGAGGCAACATTGTCAATGTAATAAGAACAAATTATTCAATCTGGTTAGCTAGGCCATACTATGTAATGGATATTTGTACGTTTAAGTATCCATTATTAAATGATCACTTTTTTAAATTCAAATGAGAGGGCACCCAACTAAATTACAAAAACTATTACTAGGTTTACTCGCTGATCTTATGCTTATAAAGCAGAAGAGCTGAGCGCTTCATGTTTGTGTGGGAGTTTGTCGACTATGAATGGGGATCCCGTGTCGAGACTGTAGCTGTCATCTAGCTAATTAAAAGTTGAGTGCAGTAAAGCATAGCCTTTGACCTTTAGAAAATATTATCTTGTTGCAATTTCCTCCTTGGTTTACTTTCTGAGCTGTGTAAAACTAGCTGGGTTAATTTAGTAAATCAGGTGACATGAATGTCGAATATAAAAGCTTGGAAACTTATCAGTTTATTTTGTTTGGTAAGCTTACTTATGGGCTGTCAATCGAAAGAAGAGCAGTTACAAGAAACAATTAAACAATCTATAGCTAAAGCTGAAGTTGAGTTAGCAGGACTTGGTAGTGCCTTAGATAACGGCTCAATTCGTAATGCCGCTTTATTAAGCGAATATGGCCGTATACTTAGCAATGAAAAGCCAGAGCTAGCTAAAATTGCTGGCGTGCTCGTGCAAGATGCAACTCGAAAAGGCCCGCTTTACTCAGGTTTGCAACAACGCTTAGCTGATATCAAAAGTACTTACCTTATTCCTCCTTACGATGAAACACTGCAAAATATTGATTTGTTGCGAGATGCTGCAAAGCCCGCTTTATTTTCGGATGCTTTGACCGATCCTATTAACATGCTTGCTGATATGTCGGGTGGCTCGCTTGCGCGTGTCGGTGCAATCAGTCAGCAGGCTGAAGAGGTTGGTGAAGGCAACCAGTTAGTCGGCAATCCTAATTATGGTAATTGGCAAACTAACAGTAGCGGTATCAGCTTTTGGCAGTGGTATGGCATGTACCGCATTTTAGGTGATGTATTTGATCGTGTTGAATATGGTAGTTGGAGCAAGCGCCGTAAGTATAGTTATTATAATGATTATGGTCGTGCGCGTTATTCTAGCCCTAAGCAAATTAAAGCACAAACCGCCGTTGAAACACGTACTAAGCAATCGTATCAACGCCAAGGTAAGCAATTCACAAGCCCTTATGCATCTAAAAAAACCGGGGCTTCTGGGTTAAGTCGTAGCAGTTATACACCACCAAAAAGTCGCAGTAGTTACTCCAAAACCAGTAGCTATAGTAAAGACTCGGGATCGGTCAGAAACAGCAATAATAGAACCTCTCGCGGTGTCAGTCGCGGTAAGTAAACGGCTATTTAAAGATTTAGTGTTGGAGTTTAAAGAATATGTACGAATTTAATGGAATAACTATGTGGTCACTACAAGCAATCGCGATTGATTTTGCGATTATTATTGCACTGTTTGTGAGCCTTAAATATATCAAAGGTTGGGTATCTAACTTACATGCCAATGATGAGATCACTGAGCGTGATAATTTTGCGTTTGGTATTAGCTTTGCTGCTGGCTTAGTTGCTTTAGCAATTGTGCTGACGGGTGTAAGCAGTGGTGCATTTGCAGTGAGCTTACAGCAAGAAGCATTGCAAATGGCAGCTTATGGTTTGTTAGCTATTGTGCTAATAAAGCTTGGGCACTTTTTTCAAGATAAAGTGGCACTGCGCAAAGTCAGCTTACATGATGAAATAGTGAAGGGTAATGTAACTGCCGCGGTGATTGATTTTGGCCATGTTGTGAGTGTGGCAATCGTGATTCGCTCAGCGCTATTTTGGGTGGCTACAGAAGGCTGGCATGGTTTACCAATCGTTATAGCAGCGTTTATTATTGGTAGCATTGCGTTATTGCTCGTGAGCCAGTATCGCGTACAACTATTTAAGCGTACTAACCGAAGTGGAGATTGCCTACAACAAGCAATTGTTGACGGTAACTTGGCTGTTGGTATTCGCTATGCTGGCTTTTTAATCGGTAGCGCGCTTGCGCTTACTGCGGCTTCAGGTATCGCGCCTTATGCTGCAGATAGCATTAACACCAGCTTGATTTTCTGGGCGATTAGCGCTTTGATTAGTTTAATTGCATTTATCGTACTGCATTTAATTACGATTAAAATTATCCTTTCAGGTTGCGATATATCAGACGAAGTGAACCGTCAAAAAAATGTGGGTGTAGCAACTATTTCAGCGGCAATCTCGTTTGCTGTGGGTATTACCATGGCAACTCTATTAGGCGCGTAAAACTTGTCACATTCTAAGCAAAGCCCAAGTAAGTACTCCTTACTTGGGCATGATTTTTTATTAATTACTGTTATGGCCATACTCGCTGGGTGTGGCCTTATTTATGAATATCTGCTATCTCATTATGCCGGACGAGTTTTAGGCTCTGTAGAGAGCGCTATTTATGCGATGATAGGCACTATGATCGTAGCAATGGGTATAGGGGCTTTTTTAGCGCGTTGGTTTAAGGATGCCTTTACCGCTTTTGCTTGGCTTGAAAGTCTTATTGCACTTGTTGGTATGGGTTGTATCTTAGCTATAGCCAGCGTTATTGCTGTTAGTTATTCTTTACCGCATATTTTTTCTGACATTTTTAATCTACCAGCTGATGTAATTCTTAACGGCTATGTTTTTCAAAAACTCCAAGAGTGGTCACGATTCCTACCTTATGTATTTGGCTTATTGTTAGGTCTATTAATCGGTATGGAAATTCCACTTATCGCTCGCATACGTCAGCATGTTTATGGTCGTTTCTTAGAAAATAATGCAGGCACGATCTACGGTGCCGACTATATAGGTGCAGGTATTGGAGCGGCTATTTGGGTTAGCATTATGTTGGCTATGCCAATCATGCAGGCTGCGGCATGGACTGCGCTATTTAATATTATCGCAGGTTTGGCATTCTTATGGCGTTATCATAGCTATGTCCGTTACGCCAAACTATTACTGGTATGTCATATCGCTTTACTGGTGTTATTTGGTTTTATTTTAATGCTTGGTAGTAGCTGGATGAAAGATTTAAGTAATGTGCTTTATAAGGATAAAGTTATTTATTCTGAAGCGACGAAGTATCAGCATCTAGTGTTAACCGAGCGATTGAGCCGCAATCAACCCGATCCAATTACCGATCTTTACTTAAACGGCCGCTTACAGTTTTCTAGCATTGATGAACAAATTTATCATTCAATGTTAGTGTATCCGCCATTATTAGCCTCGAACCGTCACGATAATGTATTGATTATAGGCGGTGGTGATGGCTTAGCACTAAGAGACGTATTGAAGTGGCCTGTTAAAGAAGTCACTTTAATTGATTTAGATGCCCAGTTACTTAGTTTATTTGGTCATGATGACGATGAATTTAATCCTCCGGCAGCTATTCATGAGCGCTTAACTAAACTTAATAAGCACTCAATGGCTGATCCTCGATCGCATATTAAAGTGGGTGATGCTTTTCTTGAAGTAGAGCGGTTACTTGATGAAGGTAAGCGTTTTGATACCATCATTATTGACTTACCTGATCCGAATCATCCCGATTTAAATAAAATGTACAGTGACTATTTTTATAATCATATCCGTCAATTACTAGCCGCAGATGGTGCAATGGCTGTGCAGTCAACTTCGCCTTATCATGCTAAAAAAGCATTTTTAAGTATTGGTAAAACAGTCAAAGCGGCAGGTTTTAAGCATGTTGAGCAATACCAGCAAAATATTCCATCATTTGGACAATGGGGATGGACGATTGCAACCACCACAGGTCAATCTGCAAGTGCGAGAATTAGCGATATAACAAGCTTACCAGTTGCTTCTAGATGGATCAGTAAAAAATATTTATTGGCAGCATTCGTATTCCCCAATCATTATTTTGAACAAATAAATGATATTGAAGTCAATCAATTAGGCTCAGGTACTTTATATGATTATTATCGTAGTGCATGGCAGATAGAAAGTGAATTGTATAAAAATTAATAAATCATGGTTGACATAATATGTCGACCATGCGAATCTTAACTCAGACATAATATGTCAAATGACAAAAGGCAGAGACATGGAATTAAATGAACTTTCAATAAAACTAGCATCTTTTGAAACTGAAGGCGCTAACTTTGAGTCTTTCTTGATTGCCAATCCAGGCGAGCAAGATGTGTTGCAAGTCATAGTAGATGGCAATGATGAGCTTCCTATTTTTGTTACTCAGACACAAGAGCAGCTGTTATGTATTAGCTATTTGTTCGCTGATGAGGAAGTGAAGCCTGAACTACGTGATGAGTTGAATGAAACCTTATTACGTTTGAATGTACCAATCCCGCTGAGTGCATTTGCGAAGATTGATGATAAATATGCGATCTTTGGTGCTTTGTCGGTTAATTCATCGTTTGATGATATTACCCATGAGCTAGTTACTTTAGCTGATAATGCCATCGATGCATTAGAAGCGGTAACCATTTATTTAAACGATTAACAGCTAGCTATTTTAAGTGGAGTTAAGATTATGAGTATTTTAAAAAAGTTATTTACAGCAGTACGTGGCGGCGCGCGTGAAGCGGGCGAAGCAATTGTTGACGCGAATGGTATTCGTATCTTTGAACAAGAAATTGCTGATGCGCAAAACGCGCTGCAGCGTGCTAAAAAAAGCCTAACTGAAGTGATGGCTAAAGAAATGCAAACGAAGCGTAAGATTAGCGCATTAGATGCCTCAATTGCTGAGCACGAAGCGTATGCAGGTCAAGCACTTGAAAAAGGTAATGAACCGTTAGCGCTAGAAATTGCTGAGAAAATTGGCGACTTTGAAGCTGAAAAAGCAGAGCATGATCAAGTGTTAGCTGGTTTTAGCAATCACATTGTAACGTTGAAGCAGCAAGTAAAAGATGCTGAAAAATCGATCAAAGAAAACCAACGTCAGCTTACTATGGTTAAAACCACTGAAAGCGTGCAACAAGCAACAATGGCAGTAAATAGCACACTTAATACTAATAGCTCGTCGATGACGAATGCACGCCAATCACTTGAGCGTATTAAGCAACGTCAACAAGATCGTAGTGACCAGCTTGGTGCTGCTAAAGTACTTGAAGCTGACACTAATGGCGATGATCTTAAAGCTAAAATGGCTGAAGCTGGAATTGGTGATAGCAATCCAAAAAGTGCAGATATCTTAGCGCGTATTAAAGCGAAGCAAAACGGCTAACGCGCAATTACGATTATTAAAAGGTAACTTATTATAAGTTACCTTTTTTGCTTATGAGGCAGTCTATGTTTAACTTCTTTAAGTCTAAAAAAGCCCCTGAACGCCAATTAAATCACCCTAGTGAACTTAAAAAAGGTGATATGTTCACAGTGATTGATTCGTTTGCTTACCCAAGTTGGCTAAAAGGCCAAACATTGCGCGTTACCGATGTGCAAACTTATCAATATCAGCACAGTGCAGATTATGAGCTAGTACTTGAAAGTGATGCTGGCAAGGTGGTTTTTTTGCAAATAGAGCGCAGCGATGGTGAAGAGTGGGCGAATTTTTCAATCAAAATCCAACGTGATGAAGTGGATGAAATCTTCACACTGGATGAGTTTGCGCGCATCTTTGACGAAGACGATTTAACCTACTTAGAAGTGAAAAATACACCAGAGCGTTACATGCAGTTTTTAGCTAAAAGCTATCAACAAAGTGAATCACCATTTGTGTGTTATTTTCATAATAAAGATTATCGTAGCCAGCCATTACCACGCTATGAGCAAGAAGGTGGCGAACCATGCGAAATGATTTGCCTTGAGTCGAGCGATGGGAGCCATGGTTTAAACATTGAGATTTGGGATGGTGGAGAAACTGAAGTATCACTCACTTTAACCCGACCAATCACAGACATTGTTGATCTGTTCCCTGGAGATGCGCAGTGAGTAATGCAAAAGATAAATGGTTACGTCAGGAGCAGGCTGTAAGAGCCACGCAAATGGCGTTTGATCTTAGCAGTGAAGTGCAAAAATCGATAAAAAAGCAAGCCATTGATCAAGAGCTAACGCCATCCGATATGATCCGCAAAATTTTATCACTTGAGGTTAAATCAAAAAAAACGCGTCAACGTTTATCATTTAACCTTAATGATGAAGAAATAGCATTACTTGCTGAACGCTTTGGCGTTGCCCCAGATGATAAGCGGGCAGTAAAACAGCAAGTTGCTGAGTTACTGATTGCTCGAACTAGTAAACGCTAGGTTTTGCCTTCTGATTATTAAGCCCTTACACTTAGGGCTTAAATTATCAAATAATGAGTTGTTGTGAATATTATTTTAATCGCCTATCTACTAATTTTTGCTTTGTTTGGCACGGCAGCGAGTTATTTCTTACGGTTTATTTATGCCTATTGGGTTAAAAAGCAGATGCCGATGCATTTTATTTTTAAAGCAGGGATTTGTATTGTGGCGGTCGTGGTAATTTCCGCGCTGATCCCATTATTGGTATAGCGCGGTTGCAGCAGAGCGACTATTTTAGCTCAAACGACTGGCATTGCTGATCAATACATAATGCTTGCACAGGTAAAACCGGTAAACAATCATTTAAACCATTGGTTTTATTATCGGCAGTTTCTTGCTGAGTAATTTGATCCGCTAACTGTTCTGCATTTTCTTGTTGTGTGTGCAAGGTTGAGTACACTACATAGCGGCTTGGACCACCACAGGCGCGTTGGCCTACTTCAAGCACCTTACATTGAAAACTCGCGGTACAGCTATTATCTTGCACCAACTCAGCCAATGCGCTATTTAATTTAGATACATTTGTATTGCCGTTTGCTGGTGTTGAGTCAGAAGTGCTGACACAACCACTGAGGATCAGCAAACTGGCTGTTGTTACTAAAAATTTAGAATATGATGAACGACTCATATTGGTTTCCCTTAATAAACACTTGTCGCAGAGCTTTCTAGTTTAACACATTTATTTTCAATACACTGAGCCGCAGGGGCCGTCAGGTGCTGACAAATACTGATCATCTTGTTCTGTGCATTAAATTGGCTTTCAAGGTTGGTGATCTGCTGAGTTAACTTTTCAACGGCTTGCTCATTGGCCGTTTTATTAGAGTAAACAATATAGCTACTAGGGCCGCCGCACGCACGGCTACCAACCGGTAATACTTTACATTGAGAGCTGTTATCGCAGTTTAGATCTGCAATTTGTGTCTGTAATTGCTGGTGGACCTTTTTAATGTTATCTCTTGTTGCCGGAACTTCTGTTTGCGGGTTTAACGTAGTCGCTTGATTATTTTTAACTAGCGCTGCAGGAGCCGGGCTAAGTTGGTTGTTATTCGGGGTCGCAGCATCAGAACAAGCCGATAAACATAACGGCAGTAGAAGCGCGATAATAAATAAGCGCATGATAAACCTTCATAGTGGTGAACAAGTAACCACCATCATACACTTTGCAGATAACACAGCAATAAAAACTATGGCATTCAAAGGTTAAACCCGACGCTAAGGACGGGTTTAATATTTTTATAGCCCGCCTTGGGTTAATTTTGCGGGATTGAGTAAAGTTTCCAGCTCACTACGTGATAGGTCAGTTTCTTGCTCAGCAACATCAAGAATTGGACGGCCATCTTGATATGCTTGTTTGGCAATTTTAGCTGCTTTAGCATAACCAATGACTGGATTAAGCGCGGTCACTAATATGGGGTTTTTGGCGAGTGCTTTGTCGATATTGGTGTGTTTCACTTTAAAGGATCGAATCGCTTTATCAGCTAATGCTTGACTACTATTTGCCAGTAACTCAATACTTTGCAAAATATTGTAAGCTATTACAGGTAACATTACATTGAGTTCGAAGTTACCTGATTGACCTGCAACAGTAATAGTTGCGTCATTACCAATCACTTGTGCACTAACCATGGCTGCCGCTTCAGGGATCACAGGATTTACTTTACCGGGCATAATTGATGAACCGGGTTGCAGTGCTTCAAGTTCGATTTCACCAAGGCCAGCTAGTGGACCTGAATTCATCCAACGTAGGTCGTTTGCTATCTTCATTTGTGCAACAGCGAGCACTTTTAGCTGCCCTGATAAAGCGACAATGGTGTCTTGCGAACCTATGTTATAAAAAAAGTTTTTGCTTGGCACAAAGCGTACACCGACGTTGGCACTGAGATTTTTACAAAATTGCTCAGCAAACAGGGGATCGGCATTTATACCAGTACCAACGGCTGTGCCTCCTTGCGCTAAAGCAGATACCCCTTCAAGGCTATAGCGGATCCCTGCCATTGCACTATCAACTTGGTGTTGCCAAGACCCTAGAGTTTGCGCAAATGTCACTGGCATAGCATCCATCAAATGAGTTCGACCCGTTTTTACGATTTCACCTATTTCTGACTTTTTGCGCTCCAACGTTTGTGATAGCTGATCCAGCGCCGGAAATAGTTCATACACCACGTTAATTACACTGCTTACAGCAATAGTGGTAGGGATCACGTCGTTAGAGCTTTGCCCCATGTTTACGTCGTCGTTGGGATGGATAACCTCATCACCATAACGACTTGCTAAAGTTGCAATCACCTCATTAGCATTCATATTAGTGCTAGTACCTGACCCTGTTTGAAATATATCAATAGGGAAGTGTTCTAAATGTTCGCCATCAATGATCTCTTGGCATGCGCGCTCGATTAACTGTGCTTTATTTTTACTGAGATGACCTAGCTCGTAGTTGCTTTGCGCTGCGGCCTGTTTGATATAAGCAAGAGCGGTAATAAACTGTTTTGGCATTACTAAATCGCTAATGCGAAAGTTATTTACAGCACGTTGAGTTTGCGCTTGATAAAGTGCATCTGTAGGGACTTGTAATTCGCCCATACTATCTGATTCGGTTCTAAATTCGCTCATGAAAACTCCTAGAAAGGGTTAAATTCGTGACTGAGAATACGGGCTTCACGCTCTAGTATCAGGTATTTCTTGATACTATTATGACTTCTATAAAAGCGCTTTAATGCCAGTAACGGTTTATAAAGTTGCTCTAAACATTGTTTGCGAATTGCACAATGGACTAAAGAGTCGCACATTTTGTTGAGGATTTCATGGAAAGTGCGTCTTAGATAGAGTTCTTGCAGCAATAGACTGTGGTTTTTTTCGTAATGACGTGCAGCACTCAGGCCAGCTTCAATGTAATTTGCCACTAAAGCTGGCGCATGTAGCCCAGGTCGCGGGCAAATACATTTCATTTGCTGTTGATAATAAAGCATAGCGTGATGTTCATGCATAAGAAAAACCGATTAACTGTAATGGTAATTATTATCATTACAGTTAATCGGTTTCGGTGCAAGTCACAAATTGTAAATATTGGCGGAAGGTGAGTTTTTTAATTGTAGCCAAGAATAAATATTTGGTCTGTTTCATGTATTAACGCCTGATTTTGTTGATTTGTTTGCGATAGTAAATCAATTACAGTGGCACGTTCATCACAGCCTATTTTATCTGTTACTGGTTTTTCACTTGCCGCAATTGCAGCGTCTAGGGCGGTATAAGGTGATATATACATAATCTTCTCCGTTTGGTTGATTCAATTAGATAGTTGCATAACTCATACCATGCTCAATATTTTTTTTATTACTTTGAATTATATAGTTTT
Organism: Pseudoalteromonas sp. SG44-1; assembly: GCF_014164315.1. NCBI lineage: Bacteria > Pseudomonadati > Pseudomonadota > Gammaproteobacteria > Alteromonadales > Pseudoalteromonadaceae > Pseudoalteromonas > Pseudoalteromonas sp. SG44-1. Next base: position 24,581 of record NZ_JACJEW010000044.1, on the reverse strand, counting down.
TATATAAAATTAATTATTTAATAGCGACATCTGTTGCAAGATTTGCTTTACTAATGGGCATACTTTACCAATCTTGGTGCATCTGTATTGAGATGCTTGGAAATATATATGACGAAACCTTTCTCGCAAGCGTGTGAAAATAATAAAAATCCAATATTAAGCGTCATCACAGCATATTTAGCACAAGTCGAGAGTGTGTTAGAGGTGGGATCAGGTACGGGGCAACACAGCGTGCACTTCGCTGCTAATTTGCCTCACTTACAATGGCATACCAGTGATCGCTTGGTTAATCATAATGGTATTAAACAGTGGCTTGATGAAGCAAAGCTAGATAACTTGCACGCACCAGTAGAGTTAGATCTAAATCGCCCTTGGCCAATAAATACCGTTGATGCTATTTATACTGCTAATACGTTACACATCGTCAGCAAACCGTTAGTTGAGCAATTTTTTACTGGTGTTAATAAGCATTTATTGTCAAAAGGTCTCGTGTGTATTTATGGCCCATTTAAATACAACGGCAACTTTACCAGTGAAAGTAATCAGCGTTTTGATGAATTTTTAAATCAGCAAGACAGCCAAAGTGGCATTCGTGATTTCGAATGGGTACAGCAATTAGCTGAGCAAGCAGGGTTAATGCTTGTTGATGATATTGCGATGCCTGCTAATAATCAGTTATTGATTTTTAAACGTCATTAGTTATCAATCTTAAAAGGTAATAATTCAGTGCATTGCTGATGATAGATGCGCATATGCTGACGCTCACGTTGTAAGTAATCTGCTATCGCAGGGCTAAAAGTAGCATCCATTACGGCATGTACGGAGTGAGTAAATACCGGTGCAAAACCTCGTGCTATTTTATGCTCGCCCTGCGCACCTGAGTGAAAACACTGAAGCTGATGTTTAATACAATATTCAATACCTTGGTAATAGCAAAGCTCAAAGTGCAGGCAATCAATTTCTGCTATAGCTCCCCAATAGCGCCCGTATAGTGTGTCATTATTTTTAAAGCTCAGTGTTGCAGCGACCACTTCGTGATCATGGATGGCATGCATGATCACCAGTTTATCGGCCATTAAGGCATGTAACAAAATAAAAAAGTCATGATTTAAATAACCCATGTGGCCAGAGCGTTTTAAATAAGTGCGTTGGTAAAATTCGCAAAACTGGCTCATCACAGCTTTAGTTATCTGTTCACCTTGCAGCCATTTAATACTAATATTTTGCTGGGTTATTTTATTACGTTCTTTTTTCAATACTTTACGTTTTCGTGCGGTTAACTGCGCTAAAAAATCGTCAAAAGTAGCGTAGTTTTGATTTTGCCATTGAAACTGCACGCCAATACGATGCATACCTTGATGTGGTGTGAGTTGAGAGACTTGCAGTTGCGAGCAAAAGTTAATGTGCCAGCCAGACCAACCTTGTTGCTCACATTGAGCTGTTAAAGTCTTTGTTATGTACTGATACACTTGTTCTGGGTGTGAGTGTGCAATCGCAAGGCGTTGACCTTCAATAGGGCTAAACGGTGAGCCAGATAACCACTTAGGGTAATATTCTAAACCATGTTGCTGGTAAGCTTCAGCCCATGCCCAGTCAAATACATATTCGCCATAAGAGTGACTTTTTAGATAGCCGGGTGCTAATGCCACCAAAGTATCATTTTGGTAAATGGCTAAATGTTGCGGTTGCCAACCAGACGCGGCGGATACGCATTGGCTTTGTTCTAATGCAAATAAAAATGCATGATCAGTAAATGGATTATCGGCAAAAAACTGCTGCCAAACAGCGGTATCTATTGCACTGATACTGGTTAACCAGCGGTGACTAAATATACTCATTATTGATTGCCCTGCGAGCCTTCAACCTGCTTTATAAACTGTTTTATATAGAGTGCTTGCTCAGTAAAGTAAGGGTTGTAAGTCAGACGTTGAAAGGTTGGAAATGCTGCAATATTTTCTGCAGTACGCTCGCCAATATTAGGTTTTTCGGTCGTTTTACATTGCTTATACAAAGTATCATCATCGAGGTAACTGCCGCAATTGCGATAAGCGCCAGCAATACCGTAGTAAGGGTTATCAGGTGAGTTAACTACGGCAATATGAGAAATACCATGAATGTTTTTACAGATTGTATTTTTGCACTGTGGATTTAATACCCTATAGCCTTTTGGAAAACCACTGGTAATGGTTGTTTTATCACCGTAAAAAACCAAGGTATCTAAGCTATTTGCAGGGCGTATCTTTACATCATGCAAGGCGCTTAACAATTGCAGCGATGCACGGGTATCAATGGTGGTATCTATATCACTCATCACTGAAAAAATAGCCAAGTTTGGTAATTGACGCTCGATTAGTTCTGGTAACGCGATTGAGCGCATAACATCATCGGCTGCGGTTGCAGCATTAAATGGAAACGACTCATATTTAGCAAAATCAATATCGGCGTCTTTATCTATCCAATTCACAAAGGGAATACGGTCAATCCACTTCGCCAGCCAACCATTTTTATTGTGTGGTTCAGTGGCGGGCGAAAATAGCATCAGTGCAGTTATTTTTGGGTCAACGGGCTCGACAGTTAAATAATTAAGTAATAGGGCTGCGCCTGTAGAGTAGCCACCTAAAATCACCTGATCAAAATCTTTTATAGTACGTTTAATTGCATAGTCTACAGCTTGCTGCCATTGTTTGGCATTAATACTGCTTAGTGCATTAGCTGCGGTGCCATGGCCTGGTAACAGCAAAGTACGTACGGTATAGCCTTGTTGAAAGTAAATTTGTGCCAAGTCATGATAGGTAAATGGAGAGTCGGTAAGGCCATGAATTAATAGAACTGCTTTGTGGTTGTTATTTTGGCGTAATTCAAATGGCGCTATAAGATCAACTATATTAGGGGGGCTAGTGCGTTGCTGTTGTTTAACTAAAAGCTGATAGGTATCAGTTAAAATAGGGCAAGGCATTGATGCGCGCGGGTTTGCCGCTAAAATATGTTGGTATGCAAAGCTTAAATAATCACTAAATGCTTGCTCACTATGATAGGAAAAATCCGTATTAGCATTGCTTTTTTCAAACCGTAATAGGCCCTGCTTTTTGCTGTTCATAATATAGTTTAAATCAGTTAACTGAGTAACGCAGTTGGTTTGGCTGATAGCAAGGCTAGAGGTTGTTATTAAAGTGAGAGTTAGTAATATTCCATTAAGGCTCATAAACATCTACATAATTGATTAGGCACTCGGTTAGCTTATCGAGTTCGAGGGGTTTTGCAAGATGCTGATTAAAACCAATTGCTAAGGCATTGGCTTTATCCTCAGGCATTACATCAGCGGTTAAGGCAATGACGGGTAATTGTTCAGTACTTTTAATTTGACGTATCAAGGCGGTGGCTTGGTAACCGTCCATAATGGGCATTTGGCAATCCATTAACACTAAATCGAAGTCATTTATTTTAACTTGCTCTACTGCTAATTCGCCATTTTCAACCAGTGTTGGAGTGATCCCCAAAGAGCTAAGCATTGCTTTTATTACTAATTGATTGACGCTGTTATCTTCTGCAACCAGTATCTTTAGTTTGCTTAAATCAACATGCTGTTGTGTGTGCTTTGCCGTTACTTGTTGCGCAGCACAGGTATTTAACTCGACAGACAGGGTAAATGTGGAGCCTTTACCTGGCTCGCTTTGTACGCTGATATCTCCAGACATTAGCAAACTAAGTTCTTTTGCGATTGTTAAGCCAAGCCCGGTGCCACCAAACTTGCGTGATGTGGAATTATCAGCTTGGGTGAATGCATCAAATAATTTACTTTGCTCTGATGGCGCAATGCCGATGCCAGAGTCCTTAATAGCCAAAGTAATTTGCCTACGTTTATCGGTGATCTCCTTACAGTATGCGCTAACACTTACTTCACCTTCGCAGGTAAACTTAATGGCGTTACTACATAGGTTTAATAAAATTTGCTCAATTCGCATAACATCACCTTCAAACCAAATATCAGTTGGTAATTGGTTATCAACCTTCCAGTGAATGCCTTTTTGTTCAGCGCTTTGTTCGAACATACTACTAATCCGAGCAAGAAGAGCATTTAAATCAAAAGGAGCGACTTCCAAGGTGAGCTTTTGTGATTCAATTTTAGAGATATCGAGTACATCATTGATTAAACTTAACAATGATTTAGACGCTAAATTAATTTTATTTAGATAACCGATGAGAATTTCAGCGCTATCTTCACTTTTAGCTAAGGTTGAAAAACCGATCACTGCATTAAGCGGCGTACGAATTTCATGACTCATATTGGCTAAAAACCGGCTTTTAGCTTGATTCGCTAAATCAGATTGCTTTTTAGCTCTGACAAGCGAGCGAGTACGTTCCGCTACTAAGCGCGATAGAGCAATATGTTGATGATTAAATAACAGTAATACCAGTAAAATAAGTGAGCTTACAATGACCTGTAGAATAATTAAAAAGAGTGTCATGTGATTAGTTTGATGCGGTAGAAACTCATCTTTAATCGTTAAATCAACTAGCCATGTTTGCCCTGCAAAATTAATCGTGATGGTTGTAAGCTTATTGCTTTTGGTCGGCACATTTTCGGCGTTTGAATAAAACGGGTTGGTAGCATTGGCTTCATAAATAGCGATATTAAACATCTTATTTTGTGCTTGCGTAAGCGATTGAGCAAGTATGTTTTCCACTAAAAATACACCTGTTGCGTAGCCTTTAATTGAGGCAACTTCATTATTTTGTTGATACACCGGAGCAAATAATAAATAAGCGGGCTCAGGTTGTTGTGCTTGCACTAATTGAATTATTTTAGTGCCTACAGGGCGATTTTTGATGCGTGGGTCGAGTAAAGTCTCACGGCGATCTTTACGAGAATTGAGGTTAAAACCAATAGCGGATTGATTTTCTGAAAAAGGGGCGATATAGGTAATAATCACTAATGGATCGTCGTTTGATAATGGCGCTCCTTTAATACTCGGATCAAAGTTATATGAATTATAAATTTCATCGAGCTGCTTGTTAAAATCACTGACCTGAGCTGGGGGAATTTTGCGATTCCATGAAAATGCTTTAATAAATGAATGCTCAGCCAGTAATTGGGCACTGTAGCTATCAAACTCTTGCTGACTTAAAGTTGGTGTTGATTGAATTTGGCTCGCAAGGCTTTGTACGGTTATTTGGCTAAGATTTAAATTGCGCAGTAAACTGTTTTCAATGATAGATGTTTCACGCTTGGCAATTTGTATCGCATTTGAATAAGTCTCTTGGTTGTATAGTTTAGTGGTTAAGGCGACAGAGACGAATAATACCGAGCAGACTGCGATGGTTGGCAATGGGGTGACGTAGTGTCGTTTAAATTTAGGCTGTAGTAAGGCCAATAAAAAGGGGGTTGCGATCAGCACACCGAGTGAGTCACCTAACCACCAATAAGTAACATTTTTCCAGTGATTTTCAATGCTGTAGGCGGGATTAAATTGACTTAAAGCATAGACTCCAATATTGGCCGATATGAGGCTGACGACAATACCGACGATAAAAATAAAATAAATAATCGATTGGCGTTGTTTTAAATACAGCGGATGGCCTAGCCAGTACTTTAAAAGAGCAGCGCCAATCATGCCTTGTAGCACGGCGCCTAAGCCGATTAGCAGTACTTGTTCTAGCGTATTGCCAATTAAAACCTGATCAGTGATCGGGTTATCACCGGTACTTAAATTAAAGGCGACAGAGGCAATAAATAATGCCGGCATAAAACGCCACCACCAGATAAAACAGCCAACTAAGGCAATACCAGCAGGGAGCCAAATAGGGATGACTTGTGATTGAAAGGCAAAATTAGTTAATAACTTACCAGTTGCAAAATAAGCAACAGCAAACGATATGTAAAAAACAAAAGAACTGGATGTTGAACGAAAAATCTTCACATGCATCCTTGTTAAATATTATTTTTATAATGATATTTCAGTATAGCGAATCGACACTAAATAGTATTATTTTTTAAAGTGGTAGCTGCCTTTTGCTAAATGTTTGCTTTAAAACCACTGTAGACTCAATGTTAGCAATACAATCAATACTCCCAAGCTTATATTTAACAAAACTTTCGTAGCTTTCTAAATCGGTAGCAATAATCTTCAATAAGTAATCATAGCTTCCTGATATGACAGAGCACTCCAGTACATGATTCAGTTTTTCCACGTGTTCTTCAAACATATTTGCCGCACTGGCGGAATTGTGGCTCAACCGCACAAACGCATAGACCAGCACTTTTAACCCGAGTGCGCGTGGGTTTAAGGCTGCGTGATAGCCAGTGATCACCTTACTTGCTTCAAGTTTTTTTATACGCCTTAAGCAAGGGGTATCCGATAAGCTTACAGTTGTTGCAAGTTCTGATACAGAGGTACGCGCATTGCTTTGTAACAACGTTAGTAATTGTTGATCTTTTTTATCTAAACTCATAACTATGACAATAAATTTTATTTAATAGTGATTATAGAGTGAATATCACTAATTGTATGGATTTTAATTAGTGGTTTTGCTGATTTGTGCTCTATGTTATCTGTTAACATTAATGCAATAAACTTTGGTGTGGAGTAATATCTGTGAGTAATAATACCCAGGCATTTGATGAGTGGCTCAGAACCCGCTTTGTAGAAATTAATAGTCAACTAGAGGCTATCTATTGGCAACAAGAAGATAAAGCTAACGTAGAATTTGTCGGGGAGCAATTTAAGCATCAGTTAGAGGCTGAGGGTAATGCGCATATTCGTAAGTTACTAGCAGAAGGCAATACTGACGAAGGGTTTGATCGTGCGTTTGATTTACTTGGCAATGTAGGATTATTTATGGCGGCTTGTCGACGCCATGAGATCACTGAACCATCGCGCGAAACGACCTCGCCTTTAGTCGAGGCCTCGGCACTAGCTATGCATATTGGTGCATCAATAGGGGTTACTCCGCGCTTTGCGACGGCTCATTTAACCACCCATAATAAGGCTATTAATGGCCTTTATAAGCGCTTTACGGATCTGCCAGATGAAAAATTATTCATTGATTACAATACCAAAGGGATTTTAGCCTATAAGCGAGCAGCTGATGCATTATTAAAAATTCAGCCATTAGGTATTTCGCATCCGCTATGCGGTGATTTACTTAAAGTTGCCAAGCAGGCGTTAGTCGATGTGATTGAATCGAATACGGCTTTATATAATCAGTTAGACACCGAGCGATTCTTTTTCTGTGTACGTCCTTACTATAAGCCGTATCGGGTTGGCAAAGAGGTTTACCGTGGAGCCAATGCGGGAGATTTTGCCGGAATTAACGTTATAGATATGCTGTTAGGTTTATGCTTTGCCAACGAACCGAGTTATTCACAAATGCTGGTGGATAAATTTTTATATATGATGCCTGAAGATCAGCAAATTCTGCGAGAGTCTATGCGTATGCCAAGCATAATGGATGACTTTTTAGCGGCAGGAGATACCCGCCATAGCTCGTGGTTTAAAACCAATGCCAAGTTGTTTATACAAGTATGTAAGCTGCATGGCGATACTGCAATAGGTCATCATAATCAACTGGTTAGTAAGTTTATAGCTCAGCCAGCTCAACACATGCAACAGCAACATATGAATAAAGTGACTGCCAGCGGTCCGCCATTGCATGTGTTATTGGATTCTCTTGAACAATTAAGAGATCGTCGAGCTGCAGCAAAGCGTGATGATATAAGAACTCGTTATGATGATTTAGCACAATTAAAGCAATGGGTGAGTAATTAATATGTACAAAGATGACTTTAATCTTGCGGCAGGCTGTTACTTGCTAAATCACTCTGTTGGCCGTGCACTGAAAAGCAGCCAAGATGATTTTAACCAGCATTTTTTTGCTCCTTGGCAAGCGAGTAATAAAGAGCCATGGCAACAGTGGCTGCCAGCCATTGAGCGCTTTACTCAGGCGCTCAGTACATTGTTTAATTCACCGAGCAGGCAATTTTGCCCACAAGTAAATTTATCGAGCGCTTTAACAAAGTTAGTTATGTCGCATCCTCGCTTACAGCAAGCTAATTGTAAGGTGTTGATGGCGCAAAGTGACTTTCCTAGCATGGGGTTTGCAATGCAAAAAGCGCTGGCTAGTAGCGCTGAAATAAAGTTTATTCCTGAACACGTAGATTTAACTGATAGCGTGCAATGGCAACAATATATTCAAGCAGATATTGATTTAGTATTTATCAGTCACGCTTATTCAAATACTGGCCAGCAAGCGCCCGTAGCTGAAATTACGCAACTGTGTAAGCACGTAGGCTGTTTGAGTCTTGTTGATGTGGCGCAGTCAGCTGGTGTATTACCTCTAGATTTAAGCCAAGTTGATGCTGATTTTATGATTGGTTCCAGCGTTAAGTGGTTATGCTCAGGTCCAGGTGCGGCGTATTTATGGGTAAGCCAAGCGCAATTAAATGTGTGCGAACCACAAGATGTAGGGTGGTTTTCACATCAAAATCCATTTGAGTTTGATATTCATCACTTTGCTTATCATGATAGCGCATTGCGTTTTTGGGGCGGCACTCCATCGATTGCGCCATTTGTACTCGCAGGGCATAGCATTGGTTACTTTGCTAAATTAGGTGTTGCAACAGTGCGAGCGCACAACTTGGCGCTACTTGAACAATTAAGTGCAGAGTTTAGGCCATATTTGGTTTCACCAACAACGCCAGAAAAATGCAGCGGTACAGCTATTTTAAATTTTGGCGAGCAACAGCCGGCGGTATTAAGCGCACTGTCTCAGGCGAACATAAGTGTCGATGCGCGAGCATATGGGGTGCGAGTTTCACCGCATATTTATAACAACAGTAGTGATATAGCACAGCTAATAAAAGTGGTTAAACAAACCCTAAGCTAAATTTATTGGCTTAGTTGCGTTTTAAACGCCTTTAACGCATCAATTTGTTGCTGATACTGCTTTATTTTCGGCTCAATGCGTTGCTCAGCTTGTGCTGTTCGTTTTGCTATCGCATCAGCAATTGAGTTTGCTCCCATTTTATTTGCAGAGTCTTGCGTCATATAGTTTATTTTGGTTTTTTGTTCTGCAAGAGTATCTTGAAGTTGCTTTATTTCTCGTTGATAAACTGCAATTTCACGATCAATTTTTTGCATCGCAACATAACTATCTACAGACGCCATGATATCTTTGCTTTGTTGGGTATTAGCTGCTTGGGTCACATTAGTTGGTGGAATTTTGATTTCTTTAGCATCGTCACCACAAGGTAGTTGACTAAAGGTAGCCACGCCATCAACCGTGCATTGGTAAGCAGCCGTAGCCACAGCTGCTGGTGGTATCAGCATCGCTACGGCACACACCATTGTTAACTGAAGTTGTCGCAAGTACACTTATTAATCCCTAAATTCGCATTAAAATATCCAGTGCTGCTAGTTTAACAAGTTTGTTAATTTGAATCGCCAATTAATCGTTGCGATTTTATCAGTGAATTTATTTACCTTATAACGGCGCCTTTTGCAGTGAAAAATACCCGAGTAAGTGACGCATCGTGTTAGCTTGATCTGCCATTTGTTTCGCCGCAGCCATGGTTTCTTCAGTCATCGCTGAGTTTTCTTGGATCAAGGTTGTTAGACGTTGTACCACAATATCTACCTCTTTAATTGCCTGTTGTTGGGTAATCGAAGAGCTATTGATAGACACTATCATATGGTTAACATCAGCCACAGCGCTGACAATTTGCTTTAGTTTCTCACCTGATGAATTAGCAAGGGCGGTACCGTGACTAATTTTTTGGTTGCTGTTGCTTATTATAGTTTTAATTTGTTTCGCCGAGGTTGCGCTACGTCCAGCTAATTCTCTAACCTCATTGGCAACGACCGCAAACCCGCGACCATGCTCGCCAGCTCTGGCAGCTTCTACCGCTGCGTTGAGAGCTAATAAATTGGTTTGAAATGCTATTTCATCAATAACAGAGACAATTTCATTAATATCCTTACTGGAATTATTGACCTCAACAATGGCATGAACCGTTTGTATGGATAGCTCGCCCCCTTCTGTTGCGCTCATTTGAGCGTTTTCTGCAAGCTTAACCGCTTCGTTAGCTTGCTTAGCAATGGCTGCTATTTCATCCAGCATGTTACTGCTGCTGGCACTGGCTTCTTCTAAATTGGCTGCTTGCTCTTCAGTGCGTTGACTTATTTCGGTGTTACTCTCTGCTATCTCTGCGGCGCTTTGTGATACTCTTGAGGCAGACTCTTGAATGCTGCTAATAACACTGGTAAGTTTTTCAATCGTTTGATTTACATCTGCTTTTAATGTAGCAAATACACCTTGGTAATCCTGCTGTACTTGTTGATTTAAATTGCCTTGAGCAAGCCCGCTTAATACCTTAGTTACCTCTGCGATTGCATCTGCGGTGATGGTCAAAGAACTGTTCACATCATTTTGCAGCTGCGCTAATTGGCCTTGCATGTTTGTCTCTAGTTGTTGATTAAAATCACCGCTACGCATAGCTGCCATAACGCGCGCGAGTTCAGCAATAACAATACTCAAATTGCTAATAGAGCTATTTACATCATCTTTAAGTACATTGAGTTGGCCATTCATATCGCTATCGATTGTCTGCTCGAAGTTACCTTTACTGATCGCCAGCATAACGTTTGATATTTCACTTACAGCAGTGTCTAAACCCATAATTGAGTTATTAATATTATGCTTTAAAGTTGATAATTGGCCATTGGCACTGCAATTTACTTGTTGTTTAAAGTTGCCAGCATTTACGGCTGCCATAACATCGTTAATATTTTTAATGATTAACGCGAGATTGTCGACGCTCGCGTTGATATCATTTTTAAGTGTGGCTAACTGGCCTTGTAGAGGTTGCTCAAGGTGTTGTGAAAAATCCCCATCGTGAAGTGCGCTCATTACGCGGCTGATATCACTTACCGCTCCGGCTAAACTGTGTACTGAATTATTCACACTGTTTTTTAATTGCGCCAAAGAGCCTTGTGCGGCTACCGTAACTTGTTGTTTAAAATCACCATGTTCAATATGGCTCATCACCCCGACAATTTCAGTAATGGTGCTATTTAGCGATTGCAGTGAGCCATTTATATTTTGTTTTAAGGTGGCCAACTGTCCCTGCATTGGGGTTGTTATTTGGCTATTAAAATTTCCTTGGCTCATCTCATCTATAATATGATTTAGTTCACTCATTGCTTGCTCTAGCGAGTCTGCGCAATTATTTGTGGCCTGTTTTAAGGAATCTAATTCGCCTTTGCAGGGCGCACTAATTCGGTGGTTAAATTCACCTGCGGCCATCTTATTCATAACCGTATTGGTTTGGGAAATAGAGCTTTGCAGCGCATCAAGCAGGCAATTAAAAGCGCTTGCCGATGAACCTATTTCATCATTCGAAAGCACTGGCGTTCGTACCGAAAAATCACCTTTTTGTTCAACGTGACGCATTGTGTCGACCAGTAATTGCACCGGGCGGGTCAGTGAACGAGCAAACCAAATAGCGACCAGAGTGATGGCAATAATCGATATGATTAAGGTGCTAACGAGAATCGTCGTTAAATGACTGACCGTGGCAAAAGCTTCGTTTTTATCTATTTCAGCCAGTAATGACCACTGTATACCTAATACGTTAATGGGTTGATAAGACGACAGTACTAAGGAGCCACTATAATCGGTGATTACTTGCTGACCTTTTTTTCCTTGCTGAGCAAGCTCAGTTGCCAGCGTTTTTACTTTACCTATGCTTGGGTAGCGAAAAGAATTTACGACCGAATGGTTTTCGGGGTCGAGAAAGGAGTCAGAACGCATTAAAAAATCAGGTCCGACTAAATATGTTTCGCCACTTGAACCTAAGCCTGCCCGCTCAGTCATAATGACATTCAGGGCATCAATGGATAGTTGAAAAACCAAGGTGCTAGTATGTACGCCTTGGTTATAAATCGGGGTGGCGATAAAACTAGCTGGTGCATTATAAGATGGCAAATATTGCTGATAATCTACAAAGGTAATTTCATCTTCATTGATCATTTTTGCTTGTTTAAATGCCAATGCTAGGTTGCTATTAGCATAAGGTCCATCAAGTAAAGAGGTGGCAAAGTCAACTTCTTTGTAAACAGAGTAAATCACTTCAGCACTGCGATTGTCGATGATAAAGACATCATAAAAATCAAATTTTTGCGCAAAATTTAGTAAAAAGCTATGGTATTTGCTGTGTAGTAAATTGTAGTTATTATCAGCACTTGCCTGTGCTAACTTTGCTTTCTCGCCAAGTGGATATGGATTATCTGCTAGGTATTGTGATTGCCAATATTTAGCTGTGGGCGAAAGTGTAGAAAGCAGCTCAGAAGTTGGTAATTTATCTTCGTTTTTAAGCCGGTATTTAGTATTAAAGTCATTGTGATAGTAATCTGCCAACTGTTGCTCTGCGGTGCTGTCGAGGGCGGTGGTATAGGGCTCTTTAAATGCACGGCTAAGTTCATCGGCTGCGGTGTGGAGTAAAGGGCTTTGTGCTAAAAATAATAATTGCGCATGTATATCGGCAAAATGCCTTTCAATGGCGCTTTTTTTAATTTCACTAACCGCTTCTAATTGAGCGTAAGTTTGTTTATTTAAAGCAGTCGCCGAGTTATACAGCGCAAGACTGATGGCAATCGTCAAGGGAATTAATGCAACGAGCAAAAAGGCAATAACAAGCTTTTTAGTCAAGCCGATATTACGTACAAAATCTCCGAATGAACGGGTTTGGTTAGCCATAACAACATCCTTATCAAAGCAAAGCTGTAAACCTAATACAGGTAATTAAGATTTAGTGTAGAACAGCTTGAATTAAAAGCGAGTCGATGACGAAAAATAGATTTTTTAGTTGCTGTAATGCACTTGCTATACTCTGTTAAACTATGGGCATTTCAAATTTAAGTGTATTTGCTATGAAAAAGTCCATTATTCCAGTTGTATTGGCCGGTGGTATCGGTTCGCGGTTATGGCCATTATCGCGCCAAGCTATGCCAAAACAGTTTTTACCTCTACTGGGAGATGAGTCATTATTGCAAAGCACCTTAAAGAGAGTCTCTGACTCATGTTTTACCGATCCGATCTTGGTTTGTAATGAGCAGCATCGCTTTATTGTCAGCAGCCAATGCCAGCAAATCGACGCTGTAACCATGGCGTTACTGTTAGAGCCTGATGGCAAAAATACTGCTCCCGCCATCGCATTGGCAGCACAATATGCATTACAGCAAGGGCTTGATAAACCTTTATTAGTGATACCAGCCGATCATCATATTGATAACTTTGAGTTGTTAATAGAGCAACTTCCTGATGCGATAAGCTTGGCGCAACAGGGCAAGTTAATTACCTTTGCGATTGAGCCAGACTCGGCCCATTGCGGTTACGGTTATATTAAAAATGGTACTAAAATAGCGGCTTCAAACTGCTATGAAGTTGATGAATTTAAAGAAAAGCCCAGTCTACTATTAGCACAGCAATATCTTGCCAGTGGCGAATATAGCTGGAACAGTGGGATGTTTTTATTCACTCCTAGCGCATACCTTGCTGAACTTGAGCGTTTTGCACCAAAAATCGCCAGTTGCATTGCAGCAGCCGCCAATTTCAGTGGCGACTTAGGTTTTATCCGTGCCAATAATGAAGTCTTAAAAAACTGTCCAAGTGATTCAATCGACTATGCTATTTTAGAACGCAGCCCAAATGTGGCGGTGTTGCCTTTAGCGCTGAATTGGAATGATGTCGGCGGTTTTAATGCGCTATGGCAAAGTGCCGATAAAGACGAGCAAGGCAATAGCCTAAGCACAGATGACGTGGTTTTACATAGCCATAACAACTTACTCAGTGGTGAAGAAGGTCATAGCATCGCAGCTCTTGGGGTGAGTGATTTAGCGATTATTCACACCCATGATGCAACTTTAGTCGCGAGTAAAAGCCAGTTAGATCAGCTCCCGGAACTATTAAAGCAATTAGCCGTTAAGCACGACGATAAATTGATCCATCATCAAGCCGTGTATCGACCGTGGGGTAGTTACCGGGTGTTAATTGCAGGCACCGGCTTTAAAGTGAAAAAAATTATTGTCAGCCCTGCAGGCAAACTTTCAACACAGCGCCATCAGTACCGCGCTGAACATTGGGTTGTCGTCTCTGGCATTGCTGATGTACGTATTGATGGCGAAGCACACACGCTTACTGCCGATCAATCTTGCTATATAGCCGCCGGTCATATTCACAGCCTAGCAAATACGCAAAATGAGCCACTGATCCTTATAGAAGTACAAACTGGCAGCATTTTAGATGAAACGGATATTGAACGTTTTGACGATCAGTATGGTAGAAAATAGTGAAGGTTAATCGCTTTTAACCCAGCCAATACTTAATATATAACGACTACCTTTTTCTATTTTGGTTACTGCATGCTGAGTTATATCGGGCCTAAATAGTTTTATACGCTTGCTTTGAAATAAGGTGTTTTCGCACATAAACTCACCGCCCAGTTGGGCGCGTTTAATAATGAGATTTAAACGAAAATGCTTACCTTTTTTTACTTTATCTGTATGGGGCTTTATTTCACTACCAACGGGAAACTTAATTAAATAAGTATCAAACTTTACTGGCCAATGGGCGCCACACAGAAGCATTTTGTCATAGCCCGAATCTTGCCTACCACGCTGCCAGCGAAATAAATTTTTAAAAATAGCCATTGTATCTTTTCCTTATTACTTCGCCAACTCGTCAACTCATTTGCTCCCTGACATACTTTAAATATTGCTCAAGGCTATTTTGCCACAGTACCAACGCTTCTGTGAGTGACTCTTTAAGCGGTTTGTTATCGAGTAAGCGTCGTTCTATTTTTTTTAACTCTATACCGTAGCGGTTAAAACCGAGCTGTAAAGCGGTACTTGCTTGGCGATGGAGCAGCTTGATACATTGTTCTTTATCTTCATCTAATAATTGCTGAGCACGGATCAGCTTGTTACGAGCAGACAGCACAAACTCGTTGTATATAGAAGATATTTCATCTTCGCTAAAAGAACTTTTTAATGTTTCGGCGGCGGTGTCATCATACAAAATGTCACTGAGTTCTACCGCAACACTAGGTGCCTGGCTGTTTTGTGAGTCACTCAATGCTTGGCGTAGCTTTTGTTGCTTTATAGGTTTACCAACAATGTCTTTGATCCCTAAAGTAAAATATTCTTTTATTTCGTCAGGACTTAAACTGGCTGTAAAGGCCAGTACAGGGGTACGTTGATTTTTATGTTCCATACCTTTGAGAGTTTTGAGTACCTCTTGACCAGTAAAGTCCGGTAAGTTCATATCTAGTAGCACAACATCAAAATGGTAGGTTTGCATTAGTTCGATAGCGCTTTTACCATCACGGGCTAGTTTGATTTTATGTTCGTCATCGGCCATAAACTCAATAGCTATCTTTTGGTTTAAATCTAAATCTTCGACCAATAATACGTCTAATCCAGTTAAGTAGTCCTTCGATTGATGACGTTGTTCAACTAAACTCAACTCGCCAAGTGCCAGAGTAATATCAAAACTAAACGAGCTACCTTGGTCTAGTTTGCTGATAATATCGAGCTTTGAATTAAGTTTATCAAGCAAGCGACTGGTAATAGCAAGACCAAGACCTGTGCCACCTTTTTCTTTGCCGGCACTGCTTTGTACGTAAGGCTCTGTAAGGTACTCAATTTCGTCATCTTCAATGCCTGGACCTGAATCAATTACGCTGATGCGAATGTGGTGCTCAAGTTGGCGTTCTTCGAGTAATTCCACCTGAATTTTAACTTCACCTTTATCGGTAAATTTAATTGCATTACCGACTAGGTTAATAATAATTTGCCTTAGTTTTTGTTGGTCGCAGTAGTAACAAGCTTGCTCAGGAAGATTGTATATTAACTCAAACTTTAAGCGCTTTTGCTCAGCTAGTGGGCTAAGTAATAAACATAAGTTATGCAACCAGGTTTTAAATTCTACGTCTTCCTCATAGAGCGCTTCGTTGTGTTGGTCTAGGCTGGCGTAATCAAGTACTTTATCAACCAATAAGTTAAGTGATTCTGCAGAGTTTATAATGGCTTCGCAGTAAGGTTTATCACGGGGATCGGTTGATTGATTCAAAATTAGTTGTGCGCTACCTAAAATACCATTGAGGGGGGTGCGAATTTCATGGCTAATAGTTGATAAGAATAGCCCGCGAATTTCTAAATCTTTTTGCGCTTTACTCGTTAGTTGGTTGAGATTTTGCTCTCTACGCTCATTACACAGTAACGCCATTCCAGTGGTATAAAATATTGGCGCAATCACACCATTGATCAATAACGTAATGGTAAACCAGTTTTCTTTCAGTAGTGTTAGGTTGTTCACACCTTCCATTAAAAAAACTCGCCCAGTAAAAATACAGCTGATAATCGTAAGGATCAAAATATAGACGATGCTACCGTTAGGGTAAGGTTTGCGCGCAAAGCGAATAAATAAATAAAGTAAGAAAAATGCTTCGCTTATATGCTGTAAATCAGAGGCCAGCATACGATTACGTAGGTTAGAGTCAACTATGGTAAAGTACATTAGCAACGCTCCGCAAAATAAGGTTGCTAATACAAAAAACCGAAACTCTTTGCCGCGATAACCTAAAAATTGGCTGATTGTTAACGCATGAATGATGGATGCGCTAAACCATAAACTATTTGCAAGTACAATAGTGGCGGTGCTATCGAAATGACCATGTAAGGCAAAGCTCATCAAGGCAATAAATAGCACTAAAGGATAAAGTATATACAGCACTGTGCCTGGGGTATGTTTATTAGCGCGCCAAGTTAAAAAATTGAGTAATGCCATGACGACCATCATGGCGGCGCTGGCAGAGTAGAGCGTGAGGGAGTCGAGCATTCATATTCCAAGCAGATCGAGGTGACGAGTTTAGAATAATGGCAATTGCGTTTGTTAGCAAATATCGCGCTCTTGAATAAACAAAAAACAGGCACAAAGTACCTGTTTTTAATATTAAAATAAGAGTTGCTAGGCTAGCGAATTTCGTCAGGAATATTTTGTTGTGCCCACGATAATAATTCAATACGATTACGACATTTTGTCTTTCTAAATGCGCTGTATAAATGAGTTTTTACCGTGTGTGGACTAATGCTTAACGCTTCAGCTATTTCTTTATTTTTAGAACCATTACTCATCAAAGAGATAATTGCTTTTTCACGCTTAGTTAATTTTACTGGTTCAATATCACCGTCAGTAAGTTTATGTAATGCGTCTTTATTAAATTGCAGCATACGGTTTAACGCGTTGCACATGATATCACGACGATACCACAGCTGGTCTTCCAGTAATAAACGAATGCCTTTCATTAGCACATCAGCGTTGTCGGTAGTATAAAAAACCCCACGAATACCGCTCAGCAATGCGCGATTAGCAAGTTCTGGATTTTCGTCTAAGTTGAATAATACGATATCGCATTTAACTCGTAGGTTGACCAGTTGCTCTTTCAATTTACCCCAAGCGTCTTGGCTTGATGTTTCGATAAACAATAAGCGCGTTCCCTCAGGAACTTCAGATATGTTTGTTCCGTTAGTAACATTGAGCCCTTGGGTTTTTAATAAAGGCTCTAATACATTAATACCAATTGTATTAATTGGCTCTAGATCTAGTAACAAAAAGGCTGTACTACTCATACTTATATACTCTTGAATAAAGTTGACCAATCAATCCTAACATGCAACCCGCTCCTTTTGTATTAGAAATTTATTACTTGGGGGTAAGATATGCATAGTTTTATAACGTTTTTCGTATTTTTCACAAAGGGAAAATTTAAAAATAACTGTAAACAATTGAAATTAATATAAAATAATATTTTTTCCAAAGTTAATGTTTTTTTACAAATATTTACAGTAAACCAGTTTAAATTAAACCTTTTGTCTTATCTTGATAAGGAGGCCATCCCATTATTTTACCAGCTAGCATATGTAAATGGATATGATAAACAGTTTGCCCGCCATGTTCATTGCAATTCATTACCACGCGAAAACCATCCTCTGCAAAGCCTTGTTGTTTGGCTATTTTTGCAGCTACCACATACAGGTGGCCAACAATTGGCGCATCTTGCTCAGTAATATCATTGATGGTCGCAATCGCTTTTTTCGGGATAATAAGCACGTGAAAAGGGGCTTGAGGGTTGATATCTCTAAACGCTAAACTAAGCTCATCTTCGTAGATGATATCAGCTGGGATCTCGCGGTTAATAATTTTAGTAAAAATAGTTTCTTGGCTCATTTAAAGGGCTCTTTGTCGGTTGTACTAAAGTCACTAATGACAAACTTTGCCTGCAGTGTCAAACTGAAATCAAATAACAAGGAGCTATTATGCGTAAACAGATATTATTAAGCGGTATTGTGTCATTATTTTTGAGTGCGGCAAGTGTGGCGGAAACCGTTAATTTTCCTGAAGAAATAGTCCCATTACAAGTGGGCGATAAGAAAATTGAACATTCATTTTTCAATCGTGTTGATGAAATCGAACTAGTTCCTGGCGTATATCAGGTCAAACTTAAATACACCGATCTGTACGAGCAAGGTTACGATGAGCATCAAGTTATCGACTCAGAACCATTTTGGGTGACGATGACCATTGCTGCTAATACAGATTATGATGTGGTGTTTAACCGTGCTGATAACGCGGTAGCAGCAGAAGTTTTTGCAGAAGCGCCGCAAGTGAGCTTACAAGTAAAAGGAGCGTCATTAGGCACGCCACTGGCTATTATAGCTGAGTCTGATTTGACAAGTAGTGCTAGCTCTCAAGTTGCGACAGTGCAAGTAGCGCCAACAGCAGCATCAACAACCAGAGCTGCACCTAATGCTGCTAATTTACAAGCTCCAGTTTCTCGCCCTGCACCTAATGCAGGTAATGCGCCTAGTGCTGCCGCCATGTTAGATTTTTGGTGGCAACAAGCCAGTGCTCAAGAGCAGCAAGCTTTCATTGATAAAGTCACTAAAAATAAATAGCGCTGATTAAAATAGATAGCAAAAAGGGCGAATAAATCGCCCTTTTTTAATTTTGAGTTATTTAGCTATTACTTAGCAAACAAGTCGTCAATAGTACCTTGCGCAAGTGGGTGGTAACCCGGGCGCGCTTTTAGGTATACGTCATGTGCCCATTCACGTTTACCATTAGTAATTAGAGCTTTGTATAACGGCACGATTAACTTGCGACGGCCAATACCTGATAAGTGTTTATCAAGTGCTGGATAGATAGGTTGATAGCCATTGCCAACCGCAAGCATAAACCAAGCAAAAGCACGCTCTGCGTTAGTTGATTGTGTAAGATTGAACTCACTGTCTAGCATCGCCATTTTATCTAGGCTTAAATCACGTGGTAAGTTATTTAAAAAGTGTAACCACTCATGCACAGTCCAATTTGCCGTAGGAAGTTGTGCGGCTGTTGTTTCACCTTTTAACCATGCTGCAGTTGCACTATCTACTTTATCGAATGCATCTGAGGTTGGGTTTGGTGCATCGCTCGGTAAGCCAGGCTGAAAAATCCACTCGTTTACTTTATCCATGCTAACAACACCTGGATACTGTTCAATTAAGTTCGCTTTTAAGTAAGTAACAAACTCTGCGGTGGTCAAAGATTTGAATGAAAACTCTTTAAAATAGGCTTTTACAAATGGGTCGAACTTGTCGCGACCATACTTGTTTTCAAGGTAAATTAAGAATAGCTGGCCTTTAGTATATGGCACTGAGCTGAATGCATCGTCCGGATCGCGGCCATTAAGTTTTAAGTTAAGGCGAGTATCTGGCGCTGCAATAGTTTTAAGTTGAGCACGCAGGCCTGCAGCGTCAAGCGCTTGCTCCATAACCGCACGGTCACGACCATAAACTTCTTCCATAATACGGTTTTCAACGTACGAGGTAAAACCTTCATTCAGCCATAAGTCTTCCCATGTAGCATTGGTTACTAAGTTGCCAGACCAAGAGTGAGCAAGCTCATGAGCGATTAAGTTAACTAAGCTTTTATCGCCAGCAACAACCGTTGGAGTGATAAACGACAGGCGTGGATTCTCCATGCCACCGAAAGGAAAGCTCGGCGGTAACATTAAGAGGTCATAACGGCCCCAAGCATATTCACCGTACATGGTACTTGTTTTATCGATCATCGCTTGCGTGTCTTCAAATTCAGCAACTGATGCATCTAAAATGGTTGGTTCAGCAAAAATGCCGGTTTGGCGTGACATAGCTTTAAATTCTAGATTACCAGCGCCAATCGCAATTAAGTAAGGAGAGATTGCTTGAGGCATATCAAAAATGTAATCGCCATCTTTATAAAGTGCATCTTTGTTGTCAGCACTCATCACCGCACGAACATCTTTAGGTGTATGAATACGTGCCGAGTAAGTTACACGCATCGCTGGTGTATCTTGTACTGGGATCCAACTACGAGCATGAATTGCTTGCGATTGGCTGTACATAAACGGATGAGTTTTACTGGCTGTTTGCTCAGGTGTTAACCATTGTAAGCCTGATGCTTCTGGGCGGCTATTGTAGTAAATGCGTACTTTTGCTGCTTGGTTTTTAAAGGTAATAGTTAACTTTGAGCCTTTAACATCATCACGTGCAGCAAGGGTAAATTTTGCTTTATGCCAGCCACCAGTTTGATCTTGATACATTACTTTATCAATATCTAAGTCACGGGTATCAAGTACCAATGTTTTGCTGTCGGCATTTTGCCATTGTAACGTATGCTCAACAAAACCTTCTAACTGCTTGTCGGCAAAATCAACGTCTAAATCAAGATTTAAGTGTGTGGTAATAACATCATCAAGATTAGCATAGGAATTTTGATCAATGGCACTGGCCATTGCGTGTGAGCACATACCTGCCATTGCGAGGCTTAAAAAAAGTGGTTTAAGTTTCATATTGACCCTGGACGGAAATAAAAAGTGCAGGTTTTATATCATGATTGACCATCAGGGTTGAGCAATTTTTACAATCTGATGCGCGTTTTGCGACGATAGGTTACACTATTGCGATTAGTGACAATTAACCTTTGGGGCATTTTGTGGCTCTCTCTTTGAAAGCTTTTCATACATTTTCTTTACCGAGCCAGTGTTCACAACTGTGCGAAATCACTGACCTTACACAATTACAGCTACTGACGTTTGATAGCCCTTTTTGCATTTTAGGTGAAGGTAGTAACACGGTATTTTTAAGCGATTATCAAGGCACTGTAATTAAAATGGCGACTACCGGTATCGCCATCATTGAACGCGACAATGATTACTTACTTGAAGTTGCTGCAGGAGAAAACTGGCATCAGCTTGTTGCATATACGCTCAAACAAGGGATGCCTGGGCTTGAAAACCTTGCTTTGATCCCCGGCACAGTTGGCGCAGCACCGGTACAAAATATTGGTGCCTATGGTGTAGAGCTGGCAAAATTTATTGAATACGTAGAATATTTTGATATCGCCACTAAGCAGCTCATCCGCCTTAGTTGTCAACAATGCGAGTTTGGCTATCGAGAGTCTATTTTTAAGCATCAATTAAAAAATAAAGCAGTGATCACTTGTGTTGCATTGGCATTACCAAAACTTTGGCAGCCAGAGTTAAGCTACGGTCCTTTACAACAGCTTGAGTCGGTAACGGCGCAGACGGTTTTTGAGCAAGTGATTAAAACTCGTAACAGCAAATTACCGGATCCTTACATACTTGCCAATGCCGGAAGCTTTTTTAAAAACCCAATTATAGAAAACCAGTTACTTAGCGAATTGCTCGTCGCGCATCCGCAGTTGCCTCATTATTACTATGATGAACACCACCATAAAGTAGCTGCCGGTTGGTTAATAGAACAAGCAGGGTTAAAAGGATACCGTATCGCAGGAATTGAAGTGCATCAGCAACAAGCATTAGTTTTAGTTAATTATGGTGGCAGTGAAGGCAGTGACCTAATTAAAATGATTCAACATATCCAGCAGCAAATATGGCAACGTTATCAAATAAGCTTACAGCACGAAGTTCGCTTGATGAATAATGATACTGAATGCCATATCGGTTTAGGGGAGTTAGCATGAAGGCGCCGGATGGTAATAAATTAGCAATCTTAAATGCGCTCAATCAGGGTGGCTTTATCTCTGGGCAATTACTTGGTGAGCAACTTGGCATTAGTCGCGCCGCAGTGAGTAAACATATGCAAAGTTTACAAGCGATGGGGCTGGATATTTTTAAAGTTAGCGGTAAGGGTTATAGCCTTAATAACTCCGTGGGCTTGTTAGAGCAAAATAAGATCCAGCAATATTATCAAGGCTTGAACGCCAGTACGGCACATATCGAAGTGCATCCGATCATTGATTCGACCAACAGTGAGTTAATGCGCCGTATTGCGGCTAAACAAACACTGGATTCAGGCACTGTCGTCGTCGCGGAAATGCAGCAAGCAGGGCGTGGGCGACGCGGACGCGTTTGGCAGTCTCCATTTGGTGCGAACTTGTATTATAGTTATTTCTGGCGCTTAGATGACGGGCTGCAAGCCGCAATGGGTATGTCTATCGCAGTAGGCTTAGCTGTTTACGATACGTTAAAAGCACTGTATCAGTTAGATATTGAACTCAAGTGGCCAAACGACATTTATCTTAATAAAGAAAAGCTCGCAGGTGTTTTGGTCGAATTAGATGGTCAGCCACAAGGGCCATGCCAGCTCGTGATAGGTATTGGTATTAATTTGCAAATGCCCACAAGCTACAGCCAGCAAATCGACCAAGCGTGGACTGATTTGAGCCAACATAGCCAACAGATTGATAAAAATCAGCTGGTGGCACATTTAACATACCACCTTGAGCAACGATTAGCGCAGTACAGTCAAACTGGCTTGCATGACATGTATCAGCAGTGGAACGAACTCAACGCCTTTGCAGGACAGTGTGTGGAGTTAAATACCGGGCATAGAAGCTGGCGCGGTATCTGTGAAGGCATAGATCCACAAGGTGGTATTCGTATTCGCCAAGATGGTGAGGTTAAAAGCTATTACGGTGGTGAAATTTCACTACGCAAGGCAGTTCAATGAGATTATTAATCGATGTAGGTAATACAGCACTTAAAGCAGCGCTATGCCAGCAAGGCGAAATCAAGCCGTGTGATGTTAGTGCGCTACCTTGGCGGAAAATTAACGAGCTGGTTTATGCAAGTGTTGGTAAAAATGAGCAACTCAATGGACTATTAGCACAAGCATCGGCATTTCAGGTGCCATGTTTTGAAGCGAAAGTGACTAAACAATTGAGTAACCTTAGCTGTGCGTATCAACAATTTAGTAATTTAGGTATTGATCGCTGGCTTGGTTTAATTGCTGCTTTTCAATTATGGCCGCAACAAGATTGCATCGTGATAGACACAGGCACAGCCACAACAATTGATGTACTTACAGCACAAGGACAACATTTGGGAGGTTGGATATTACCTGGCCTTGATCTCATGACACGCTCATTAACACAGAATACGCAGCGTGTTTTTGATGATGCCAACACGCCTTTTGCGAATGAGCTGGGTGTAAACACACCTAATGGTTTAAAAAATGGCGCGCTAGTGGCAACCTTAGGGGCTGTTGAACAAGCAAAATTACATTTAACCAATAAAAAACCTCAACTAATTTTTGCTGGTGGCTATGGTGCATTATTGAAAGCGCAATTTTTAGACGCGATTTATGATCCGCAATTAGTGATGAAGGGGCTCAATTACTGGTATGAATTGAGCAAAAATTAACAAAAACAGGCTGTTTTGCCTGATTTGTGAGCGTTCGGCACATAAAATCACATTTTTTTTAATTTTCTTGTTGCATCACCACCAACCTTCCTCTAATATCTCGCCCCGTACTAAAGCAGTGCCGACTTAGCTCAGCTGGTAGAGCAACTGACTTGTAATCAGTAGGTCAACCGTTCGACTCGGTTAGTCGGCACCACTTTCCTTTTACCGAAAGTGTTTAGTAAAGAATTATCGTGGAGGGGTTCCCGAGCGGCCAAAGGGATCAGACTGTAAATCTGACGGCTCAGCCTTCGCTGGTTCGAATCCAGCTCCCTCCACCACTTTATTCTTGACGGTTAGAGGTAGTTTAAGAACAGGTTGCTAACGCGGGCATCGTATAATGGCTATTACCTCAGCCTTCCAAGCTGATGATGCGGGTTCGATTCCCGCTGCCCGCTCCAGTTTCTGGTGTTGCTGATATAGCTCAGTTGGTAGAGCGCACCCTTGGTAAGGGTGAGGTCGGCAGTTCAACTCTGCCTATCAGCACCAGTCTTAGAATCTTCTTGATTACTTCCTTTATCTGTCAGAAAATACTATTTGAAATTTGAAAAATTTAACTTAATCTACCTCTGGTGGATTATTTTCATATGTAATCTAGATACACAAAACTGATAGGTTCCGTCATGGCAAAAGCAAAGTTTGAACGCGTAAAACCGCACGTAAACGTAGGTACAATCGGCCACGTTGACCACGGTAAAACTACCCTAACTGCAGCAATCACTAACGTACTTGCAAAAGTATACGGCGGTGTTGCTAAAGATTTCGCATCAATCGATAACGCTCC
>NZ_JACJEW010000043.1:0-37020 GCF_014164315.1 Pseudoalteromonas sp. SG44-1 | reverse complement strand
GGAGCGTTATCGATTGATGCGAAATCTTTAGCAACACCGCCGTATACTTTTGCAAGTACGTTAGTGATTGCTGCAGTTAGGGTAGTTTTACCGTGGTCAACGTGGCCGATTGTACCTACGTTTACATGCGGTTTTACGCGTTCAAACTTTGCTTTTGCCATCTTAAAAAATTCCTATAAAGAAATTAAAGGTTCAGTCCACTGTGGACCAAACCGAGCTAAAAATTACTTAACAGCGCGAGCTGTAATTATTGTGTCCGCAACATGTTTCGAGGCTTCAGCGTACTTCAAAAACTCCATAGAGTATGAGGCACGGCCTTGTGTTGCAGATCGTAGATCAGTAGCATAACCAAACATTTCAGAAAGCGGAACCTGGGCGTTAATTAATTTAAGTCCACCTAGCGCATCTTCCATGCCTTCGATCATACCGCGGCGACGGTTTAAGTCACCAACTACATCACCCATGTTTGCTTCAGGAGTGAGTACTTCAACCTTCATCATTGGCTCTAATAGTACAGGGTCTGCTTGTAGCGCACCTTGTTTCATTGCCAGTGAACCCGCTATTTTAAATGCCATTTCATTCGAATCTACATCATGGAATGAACCATCATATAAAGTCGCTTTCACACCAAGTAATGGGTAGCCTGCCAGCACACCTTGAGACATTTGCTCTTGGATGCCTTTATCTACCGCAGGGATGTATTCTTTTGGAACTGAGCCACCTACGGTTTCGTTAACGAACTCGTAAATTGGGGCTTCATCATCCGAAATATCCATCGGTTCAAGTTTAAGCCAGACATGACCATATTGACCACGTCCACCTGATTGACGTATGAATTTACCTTCAACTTTAACAGTTGAACGAATAGCTTCACGGTAAGAAACCTGCGGCTTACCAACGTTACATTCAACACTGAATTCACGTTTCATACGGTCGACAATGATATCAAGGTGAAGTTCACCCATACCAGAAATAATAGTCTGGCCTGATTCTTCGTCAGTTTGTACGCGAAAAGACGGATCTTCTGCCGCTAGTTTACCTAGCGCGATACCCATCTTATCTTGGTCAGCGATTGTGCGAGGCTCAACCGCAACAGAGATAACTGGTTCAGGGAATTCCATACGCTCAAGCGTAATAATAGAATTCGGATCACACAGTGTTTCACCTGTTGTTACGTCTTTGAGACCAATAGCCGCCGCAATATCACCTGCGTAGACTTCTTTGATCTCTTCACGTGAGTTTGAATGCATCTGAACGATACGGCCAAGACGCTCACGCTTACATTTTACTGGGTTGTATACCGCGTCACCCTGTTTAACAGTACCAGAGTAAACACGGAAGAAAGTTAAAGTACCAACGAACGGGTCTGTTGCAATTTTAAAAGCAAGTGCAGCAAACGGTGCGTTGTCATTAGCTGGACGTTCTTCCTCAGTACCATCTTCAAGGATACCTTGAATTTGTTTCACTTGTGTTGGTGCAGGCATATATTCAATAACGCCATCAAGCACAGCTTGAACGCCTTTATTTTTAAATGCACTACCACATGTAACTGGGACGATTTCGTTAGCCAATGTACGCTGACGCAAAGCATTTTTAATTTCTGCTTCGCTCAGGTCTTCACCTTCCAAATACTTATCCATTAGTTCTTCAGATGCTTCAGCAGCGCTTTCAACTAAGTTCGAGCGCCATTCTTCAGCTAAATCTTGAAGTTCTGCCGGTATTGCCTCATAGGTGAAAGTCATTCCCTGGTCTTCATCATTCCAGTTAATCATTTTCATTTTTATGAGGTCAATAACACCTTTAAAGTCGTCTTCAGCGCCTACTGGTAGCTGAATTGGAACAGGCGTTGCTCCAAGACGAGATTTCACCTGGCCAACAACCGTTAAGAAGTCAGCGCCAGTGCGATCCATTTTATTTACGAAGATCATTCTCGGAACTTCGTATTTGTTCGCTTGACGCCAAACTGTCTCAGTTTGCGGCTGTACACCAGATGAAGCACAAAGCACAACTACCGCACCATCAAGTACACGTAAAGAACGTTCTACTTCAATAGTGAAATCCACGTGCCCTGGAGTATCAATGATATTGATACGATGAGCGTCAAATTGCGCGTCCATCCCTTTCCAGAAACACGTTGTTGCAGCAGAAGTGATTGTGATACCACGCTCTTGTTCCTGCTCCATCCAGTCCATAGTTGCGGCGCCATCATGTACTTCACCGATCTTATGAGAAAGACCTGTGTAGAACAGAACACGTTCTGTTGTGGTGGTTTTGCCTGCATCTACGTGAGCAACAATACCGATATTGCGATAGCGCTCAAGTGGAGTTGTACGTGCCATAAAATCCTCTTAAAGGTTAAGGACAGATTACCAACGGTAATGTGCGAATGCTTTATTCGCTTCAGCCATACGGTGAACGTCTTCACGTTTCTTAACCGCAGTGCCTTTGTTGTCAGCAGCGTCAACAAGTTCTTGAGCTAAACGTAAGCCCATAGATTTCTCGCCACGCTTACGTGCAGCGTCTACTAACCAACGCATACCTAATGCGTTGCGACGTACTGGACGTACTTCTACTGGTACTTGATACGTTGAACCACCAACACGGCGAGATTTAACCTCAACCTGTGGACGGATGTTTTCAAGTGCAGTTTCAAAGATTTCAAGGTGCGATTTGCCTGATTTCTCAGCAGCCACATCTAGCGCACCGTAAACGATTTTTTCAGCAGTAGATTTCTTGCCGTCTAACATTACGATGTTAACGAATTTTGCAAGAAGTTCCGATCCGAACTTAGGATCTGGAAGAATTTTACGTTGACCTATTACGCGTCTTCTAGGCATTTTGTATCTCCGGTTTATTCAGGTTTGCTCTTTCGAGTCAATCACCCAAAACAATAATTAAAAATATTTAGTGCTTGGCCTTACTAACGGAATACAATTAGCCTTTAGGGCGTTTTGCACCGTATTTAGAACGAGCTTGACGACGGTCGCTAACGCCTGCACAGTCAAGTGCACCACGAACAGTGTGAAAACGCACACCTGGTAAATCTTTAACACGACCACCACGGATTAGGATTACACTATGCTCTTGAAGGTTATGACCTTCACCACCAATGTATGAAGTTACTTCGAAACCGTTAGTTAAACGTACACGAGCTACTTTACGTAACGCCGAGTTTGGTTTCTTAGGTGTAGTTGTATATACGCGAGTACATACACCGCGCTTTTGCGGACACGCTTTAAGCGCAGCTGAGTTACTTTTCGTAACCTTGCTACGACGTGGCTTACGCACTAGCTGGTTAATAGTTGCCATTTAAATAGCTCCTGAAATTAAAATTACTACTGAAAAAAATAAAAAAATCCGCCCTTTATTTACAAGCTCGTACCAAACGTGCAGGTAAATGGGTGGCGGAATTTTAATGAGCAAAGATTGAGCTGTCAACCTAAACCGTTAGCAAGGCAGTAGATAACTGCCTTGCAAAAACCTAATCTATTGATTAAGTTAGATTTATTGATTTCCAGATAAATCCGCGTTTAAAGCATCAGTTAGCGCTTGAGTTGCCTCTTCTGCACTTACTGTTTGCTCTTCAACTACAACTTTGCTCTGCTTACGACGAGCCATACGTTCTTGATGATACGCAAAACCGGTACCGGCTGGGATCAAACGACCCACAATTACGTTTTCTTTCAGACCGCGAAGTTCATCGCTCTTACCATTTACAGCGGCTTCAGTTAGGACACGAGTTGTCTCCTGGAACGAGGCTGCCGAGATGAAAGATTCTGTGGCTAGTGATGCTTTAGTGATACCCATTAATTGGATTTCATATTTAGCAGGTAACTTGCCTTGAGCTTCTAAGTCGCGGTTTGCGATATTAACGCGTGCCACTTCAATTTGCTCACCGGCTAAGAATTCACTATGGCCGCCGTCAAGGATCGTACACTTACGGATCATTTGACGGATAATTGTTTCAATGTGCTTGTCATTGATCTTAACGCCTTGCAAACGGTAAACCTCTTGCACTTCGTTAACGATATAGTTAGCAACATGAGTCACACCACGTAGGCGTAAGATGTCATGTGGTGATTCAGGACCATCGGCGATAACTTCACCTTTAGACACTTGCTCACCCTCAAACACGTTAAGTTGACGCCACTTAGGGATCATTTCTTCGTAATGATCGCCTTCAGCTGGAGTAATAACTAAACGCTTCTTACCTTTAGTCTCTTTACCGAAGCTAATCGTACCGGTGATCTCAGCTAAGATAGCTGGCTCTTTCGGTTTACGCGCTTCAAATAAGTCGGCTACGCGTGGTAGACCACCCGTGATATCACGAGTTTTCGAACCTTCCTGCGGAATACGTGCTAACACGTCACCTGGGTTTGCCGTTACACCGTCTGTTACTTCAATCGTAGTGTATGAAGGAAGACGAGTTTCTTGCAGACCGCGCTCTTCACTTTCGATGATAAGCTTCGGCTCTTTCGCATTTATCTTAGCAAGATCTTTAACAACTACACGGGTTAAACCAGTTAGTTCATCAGTCTGTGCTTCAGTGTTTGAGTCATCGATATCGCTGAACGATACTTTTGACTTATGCTCAAGAACGATTGGGTGACTATGCGGGTCCCAAGTAGCAACGATGTCGTTACCTTGAACTTCCGTATTGTCTTGTACTGTT
The DNA here is from genome assembly GCF_014164315.1 of Pseudoalteromonas sp. SG44-1. Classification (NCBI taxonomy): domain Bacteria; kingdom Pseudomonadati; phylum Pseudomonadota; class Gammaproteobacteria; order Alteromonadales; family Pseudoalteromonadaceae; genus Pseudoalteromonas; species Pseudoalteromonas sp. SG44-1. Next base: position 32,348 of record NZ_JACJEW010000043.1, on the reverse strand, counting down.
AATACCGCACCGTAAGGTACTTTATAACGCTCTTTCTCACGACCATGGCTATCGATGATAGTGATTTCAGTAGAACGAGAGGTAATAACAATCTTACCGTCAGTGTTTAATACATATTTTGCGTTATGAAGCTTCAATGTACCGTTAGTTTTAACTTGTACATTGTTTTCAGCAGATGCTCTTGATGCTGCACCACCGATGTGGAAAGTACGCATCGTAAGCTGTGTACCCGGCTCACCGATTGATTGTGCCGCGATAACACCTACTGATTCACCCGCGTTGATGATATGACCACGTGCAAGGTCACGACCGTAACACTTAGCACATACACCAAAGTCGTTATCACAGGTGATAACTGAACGTACGCGAACCTCATCTACTGAGTGCTCTTCTAAAAGATCACACAGTTTTTCGTCAAGCATGATATTACGCTCTACAAGTACTGTATTAGTACCAGGGATCACAATATCTTCAGCAACAACACGACCAAGTACACGTTCGCGAAGTGCTTCTACAACGTCACCACCTTCAATAAGCGGTTTCATTGTTAAGCCATCTTCTGTGCCACAATCGTCTTCGTTGATTACCAAATCTTGTGCAACGTCTACTAGACGACGCGTTAGGTAACCCGAGTTCGCTGTTTTCAGTGCTGTATCGGCAAGACCTTTACGCGCACCATGCGTTGAGATGAAGTACTGAAGTACGTTTAGACCTTCACGGAAGTTAGCGGTGATTGGCGTCTCGATGATTGAACCATCTGGACGTGCCATTAGACCACGCATACCTGCTAGCTGACGGATCTGAGCGGCACTACCACGAGCACCAGAGTCGGCCATCATAAACACTGAGTTAAATGACGGTTGCTCTTCTTCTTCACCTTGGGCATTGATAACCGTGTCTTTTGACAAGTTGGCCATCATTTCACGTGATAAGTTTTCATTTACACGTGACCAGATATCGATAACTTTATTGTACTTTTCACCAGCCGTTACAAGACCTGATTGGAATTGTTGGTTGATTTCAGTTACTTCAGCTTCAGCTGCTTCGATAATTGATGCTTTTATCGGTGGGATAACTAAGTCATCGATACCGATTGAAACACCTGACTTCATTGCGTAGTGGAAACCGGTATACATAACTTGGTCAGCAAAGATAACTGTATCTTTAAGACCAAGACGACGGTAACACTCGTTTAATAAGCCAGAAATTTGTTTCTTACCTAGGGCCTGATTGATTGACGAAAACGGCATGCCTTTTGGTAAAATAAGAGACAAAATTGCACGACCAACAGTTGTATCGATAACAGTTACAGTGTCTTCTACTACACCATTTTCGTTTTTAACTGATTCGCTAATACGTACTTTCACGCGAGCGTGAAGGTCTGCATTACCGCTGCGGTATGCTTTTTCTGCTTCTTTTGGATCTTTTAAGATCGCGCCTTCGCCTTTCGCGTTGATGCGGTCACGGGTCATATAATATAGACCCAATACAACGTCCTGTGATGGAACGATGATTGGCTCACCATTCGCAGGAGATAAGATGTTGTTTGTTGACATCATCAATGCACGAGCTTCAAGCTGCGCTTCAATCGTTAGCGGTACGTGTACCGCCATTTGGTCACCATCGAAGTCGGCGTTGTAGGCCGCACATACTAATGGATGCAAATGGATTGCTTTACCTTCGATAAGCACAGGTTCAAACGCTTGGATACCCAAACGGTGAAGTGTTGGTGCACGGTTAAGTAATACTGGATGTTCACGAATTACTTCGTCTAATACATCCCATACTTCCGGAACTTCACGCTCTACCATTTTCTTAGCAGCTTTGATTGTCGTAGCCATGCCGCGACGCTCTAGTTTGCCATAGATAAATGGTTTGAATAGCTCAAGTGCCATCTTCTTAGGAAGACCACATTGGTGAAGCTTAAGTGTAGGACCAACTGTGATTACAGAACGGCCTGAATAATCTACACGCTTACCAAGTAAGTTCTGACGGAAACGACCTTGCTTACCCTTGATCATATCAGCAAGAGATTTAAGCGGACGCTTGTTAGAACCTGTAATTGCACGACCACGACGACCGTTATCAAGTAGCGCATCAACCGCTTCTTGTAACATACGTTTTTCGTTGCGTACGATAATATCCGGTGCAGCTAAATCTAGTAGACGTTTAAGACGGTTATTACGGTTAATAACACGACGGTAAAGGTCATTTAGATCAGAAGTCGCAAAACGGCCACCATCAAGTGGTACTAATGGACGTAGATCAGGTGGCAATACTGGAAGTACTGTCATGATCATCCACTCAGGGTTATTACCTGACTGGTGGAACGATTCCATTAATTTAAGACGTTTAGTGATCTTCTTACGCTTAGTTTCAGAGTTAATTGTTGGTAACTCTTCACGCATTTCAGCAATTAATTGCGCAAGATCGAGTTCACGAAGCAAGTCTAATACTGCTTCAGCACCCATCTTCGCTTCAAACTCATCACCGTGCTCTTCTAGTGCATCTAGGTATTCTTCTTCACCTAATAGCTGACTACGCTCAAGCGTCGTCATGCCAGGCTCAGTTACTACGAATGATTCGAAGTAAAGAACACGTTCAATATCACGAAGCGTCATATCAAGCATTAAGCCAATACGTGACGGTAATGATTTTAAAAACCATATATGTGCAACTGGGCTCGCAAGGTCGATGTGACCCATACGATCGCGACGCACTTTAGTGAGTGTTACTTCAACGCCACACTTTTCACAGATCACACCACGGTGTTTAAGACGCTTATATTTACCACATAAGCATTCATAATCTTTCACTGGACCGAAAATACGGGCACAGAATAAGCCATCGCGCTCAGGCTTGAAAGTACGGTAGTTAATAGTCTCAGGTTTCTTTACTTCACCGTATGACCATGAACGAACCATGTCTGGTGAAGCAAGACCAATGCGAATTGCATCGAATTCTTCGGTCTTATTTTGTTGCTTCAGAAACTTAAGTAAGTCTTTCACCTTAGCTCTCCTGTCGGAGTTAATCTTGAGGACGGATGATTTCGTCCCTACATTCTATTCGGCCGTAACAGATGCTGCAGGCTAGCTGCAGCATCTAATTGGCTTAATTTTCTTCCAACTCGATGTTGATACCCAGTGAGCGGATTTCTTTCAACAATACGTTGAACGATTCTGGCATACCTGGTTCCATTTTATGGTTACCATCAACGATGTTTTTATACATCTTAGTACGACCGTTCACGTCATCCGATTTCACTGTTAACATTTCTTGTAGAGTGTAAGCGGCACCGTATGCTTCTAGTGCCCATACTTCCATCTCACCGAAACGCTGGCCACCGAACTGTGCTTTACCACCCAGCGGCTGCTGAGTAACAAGGCTATAAGAACCAGTAGAACGCGCATGCATTTTGTCATCAACTAAGTGATTCAGTTTCAGCATGTACATGTAACCAACAGTTACTTGACGTTCAAACTGATCGCCAGTACGGCCATCATAAAGTGTAACCTGACCACTACGAGGGTAGCCAGCTAGCTCAAGCATGTCTTTGATTTCGCTTTCTTTCGCGCCATCAAATGCAGGAGTAGCGATTGGTAAACCACCTTTTAAGTTTTCAGCCAAACGACGAATTTCGTCATCTGTGAAGCTAGCAATGTCTACGAACTGACGAGATTCACCAATTTCGTATGCTTGCTTGATGAAGTCACGTAGCTCATGAAGCTCACGTTGTTCTTTCATCATTTCTTCAATACGCTCACCAATACCACGAGCAGCTAGACCCATATGTGTTTCAAGGATCTGACCGATGTTCATACGTGATGGTACACCCAGCGGGTTAAGTACGATATCAACAGTACGACCTTTATCATCGTATGGCATATCTTCTACTGGTACGATAGTCGAGATAACACCTTTGTTACCGTGACGACCCGCCATTTTATCACCTGGTTGGATACGACGTTTAACAGCTAGGTATACTTTAACAATCTTAAGTACGCCTGGTGCTAAGTCATCACCTTGGGTAATTTTACGACGTTTGTTTTCAAACTTTTTATCGTATTCAGCTTTTAGCTCATCGTACTGGGCTGCTAGTTGCTCAAGTTCAGCTTGCTTATCTTCTTCAGCAAGGCTTTGAGTTAGTAGCTTCTCAGCATTCAATGACGCTAATCTATCTTCATCTTGACCGGCTGCGATAAGTAACTTACGAGCACGATCTAACACGCCTGCTTCAAGAATACGGAATTCTTCGTTAAAGTCTTTTTTCGCGTCACGAAGTTGCATTTCTTCAACTTCTAGCGCGCGCTTGTCTTTTTCAACACCATCACGGGTGAAGACTTGCACGTCAATTACAGTACCTGTTACAGAGTTTGGTACACGTAATGAGCTGTCTTTAACGTCAGACGCTTTCTCACCAAAGATAGCTCGTAGTAGCTTCTCTTCAGGAGTTAATTGCGTTTCGCCTTTCGGAGTCACTTTACCTACTAGGATATCGCCGCCTTTAACTTCAGCACCGATATAAACAACACCTGATTCATCAAGCTTGCCTAGTGCAGATTCACCCACATTCGGGATATCTGCAGTGATCTCTTCAGGACCTAACTTAGTATCACGGGCAACACACTGTAGTTCTTGAATATGGATAGTCGTTAGACGATCTTCTTCAACTACGCGCTCTGATAGTAAGATTGAATCCTCGAAGTTATAACCGTTCCATGGCATGAATGCCACGCGCAAGTTTTGACCAAGGGCTAAGTCACCTAAGTCAGTCGAAGGACCATCTGCTAACACGTCACCACGAGTAACCGGTTCGCCAACCATACAAGTTGGTTTTTGGTTAATACATGTGTTTTGGTTAGAACGTGTGTATTTGGTTAAGTTGTAGATGTCGATGCCCGCTTCACCAGGGATGCGTTCTTCTTCATGTACATTAACAACGATGCGACTTGCGTCAGCATACATTACTTCACCACCACGTTTAGCAACAATCGTTACACCAGAATCTTTCGCTAGTGTTAACTCAATACCAGTACCTACTAACGGTTTGTCCGCTTTCAATGTTGGTACTGCTTGACGTTGCATGTTTGAACCCATCAATGCACGGTTAGCATCATCGTGTTCTAGGAACGGGATAAGTGCTGCCGCTACAGAGATCACCTGTTGTGGTGATACATCCATATATTGCTGGTCCATGCGACCCATAAAGGTAGATTCACCTTTGTGACGACATGGGATTAATTCATCAACAAACTCATTGGTTTCAGTTAAGTTTGAGTTCGCCTGTGCGATAACAAACTGACCTTCTTCAATGGCTGATAAGTAATCAACTTCATCAGTTACTACACCGTCTACCACTTTGCGGTAAGGTGTTTCTAAGAAACCATAGTCATTGGTACGTGCGTACGTAGACAATGAGTTAATTAGACCGATGTTTGGACCCTCAGGAGTCTCGATTGGACATACGCGACCATAGTGAGTTACGTGAACGTCACGTACTTCAAAGCCAGCGCGTTCACGTGTAAGACCACCCGGCCCTAATGCAGAAATACGACGTTTGTGCGTCACTTCTGATAGCGGGTTATTTTGGTCCATGAACTGTGATAACTGAGACGAACCAAAGAACTCTTTAACTGCTGCCGAAATAGGCTTAGCGTTAATAAGATCTTGTGGCATGATCGCATCTAGGTCACCTAAGCTTAAACGCTCACGTACCGCACGCTCTACACGTACTAAACCTACACGGAACTGATTCTCAGCCATTTCGCCAACACTACGAATACGACGGTTGCCTAAGTGGTCGATATCATCAACATCGCCTTGACCGTTACGAATAGAAATTAATACTTTCATAACAGACACGATGTCTTCTTTGCTTAATGTGCCTGGGCCTGTGTCAGTGTCATAACCAACACGGCTATTGAACTTCATACGACCTACAGTAGATAAGTCATAACGTTCTTCAGAGAAGAACAAGTTCTCAAATAAGGCTTCAGCCGCGTCTTTCGTCGGTGGCTCGCCTGGGCGCATCATGCGATAAATTTCTACTAGTGCTTCTAAGCGGTTAGTGCTTGAATCAATACGTAAAGTATCAGAAATATATGCACCGCTGTCCACTTCATTGATATATAGAGTATCAATTTTAGTGTGACCTGCTTTAACCAATTCAGCCATTAACTCTAAAGTTAATTCATCATTCGCGTTTGCAATCACTTCACCCGTTGACTCATCAACGTAGTTTCTAGCAATTACACGGCCAATGATATACTCATGGGGTACTTCTAAATGGCTAATGCCTTTTTTCTCAATGCTCTTGATATGACGCGCTGTTACACGACGGCCAGACTCAACGAACACTTCACCGTCTTCACTTTTTATATCAAAGGCAGCGGTTTCACCACGTAAACGTGATGGCACAAGTTCCATAAGAACTTTACCGTCAGTTACTTCAAACGCAGTGGTTTCGAAGAAGATGTTTAAGATCTCTTCTGTCGTGTACTCAAGTGCACGCAACATGATTGACGCCGGTAATTTACGACGACGGTCAATACGTACATATAAGTTATCTTTTGCATCAAACTCAAAATCTAACCATGAACCACGGTATGGGATAACACGTGCGTTATAAAGCACTTTACCTGATGAGTGAGTTTTACCGCGGTCGTTATCAAAGAATACACCAGGGCTACGGTGTAGCTGAGAAACGATAACACGCTCTGTACCATTGATTACAAAAGTACCGGTATCGGTCATGAGCGGAATTTCGCCCATGTAAACTTCTTGCTCTTTAATGTCTTTAACTGTGCCTGGCGCTTCTTTATCCATCACCACAAGGCGTAGTTTTACGCGAAGTGGAGCAGAATAAGTCACACCGCGAATTTGACATTCTTTTACATCGAAAACTGGCTCACCAATACGATAACTTACGTATTGAAGCTCAGAATTTCCCGAGTAGCTTTTGATTGGGAACACAGAACGGAAGGCAGCTTCCAAACCATGATCGCCATCAGCGTCCGGCACTAAGAATTTTTTAAACGATTCTAACTGCGTTGACAGTAAGAAAGGTATATCCAAAACTTGTGGACGTTTACCAAAATCCTTACGGATACGTTTCTTTTCAGAATAAGAGTAAGCCATGGGGTTCCTCAGCTTGCTGATCTTTGACCCGACCTGTTCTTGTAAGAACAGACTTAACTGGCATCTAAGCCAAGATTGTACAACATTTAATTGTTGTTCCAATTAGCTCCCACTTTAACACTAGCAAACTATAAAGCGTTGAAAGTAAAGAGAAAATTAGATTTTATTTGAGCTATAGGAATACATCGCTCTATAGCGCAAAAAGGCCGGTGATTAAATAATCACCAGCCCTTGCCTGATTTCTCAGACAGCGAACTTAGCAAAAGCTAAATTACTTAACCTCAACTTCAGCACCAGCTTCAGTAAGGTCTTTAGCAAGAGCTTCAGCTTCTTCTTTAGATACACCTTCTTTAACAGGTGTAGGAGCAGCTTCAACAAGAGCTTTCGCTTCTTTAAGGCCTAGGCCAGTTGCGCTACGAACAGCTTTGATTGCCGCAACTTTATTAGCGCCAGCGCCAGTAAGGATTACGTCAAATTCTGTTTTCTCTTCAGCAGCTTCAGCAGCAGGACCTGCTACCATAGCAGCTGCAGCAGTTACGCCGAATTTTTCTTCCATTGCTTCAACAAGAGCAACAACGTCCATTACTGACATTTCAGCAATTGCGTCAAGGATTTGGTCTTTAGTTACAGACATTACAAATTTCCTAATAATTAACGGACTCTAGGTCCAAAAAAATTTTACACCGAAAGATTGATTAAACAGCTTAAAATTAAGCAGCTTGCTCTTCTTTCTGTACACGTACTGCTTCAATTGTTTTACACAATTTGCCAGCAGACGCTTCTTTCATAGCGCTCATTAAGCGTGCAACAGCTTCGTCGTATGTAGGTAATGTAGCAAGCATTGCTGCATCAACAACATTTCCTTCAAAAGCGGCCGTTTTAAGCTCAAATTTCTCGTTCTTCTTTGCAAAAGCAGAAAAGATACGCGCAGCAGCACCTGGGTGCTCTGATGAGAAAGCGATTAAGCTTGGACCAACAAATGAATCAGAAAGGCACTCAAACTGTGTTCCTTCAAGAGCACGTTTTGCTAAAGTGTTACGGACAACTTTCATCCAAACACCATTTGCACGAGCTTCTTTACGAAGGGCAGTGATTGCGCCAACTGTTACACCACGAGAATCTGCAACAACTGCAGATAGAGCACCATTGGCTGCTTCGTTGACTTCAGCAACAATTGCTTTTTTGCCTTGAAGATTTAAAGCCATGGGTGTTACTCCTGGTTTAATGGGTTACCGTACATCGGCTTCCCTGTTCTACTCTTCCCTACCAAACAAGATAGAGATGCTTTTTACGGCGAGAGCCAGAAGATTAGGAAAAATCTATCTGGGGATTCACACCGTCTACGTAGGTGAATATTAAGGCCGAAGCCACCTACGGTCTTGGACGGAAGCCCAATTTATCGTTTTGCCCGAAGGCGCACCGAAATTATGGACTTCAACCCGAATTCTTTACTTGTTGAGAAAACAAAATTTCTCAACAAAATGGCGCAAAATTATAGTATAAATTTCACGCCATGTAAACACTCAATTAAACAACAGTTGTTGTTAAAGTGCTTTGGTCAACAGAAACACCTGCGCCCATTGTTGTAGAGATGGTTACTTTCTTAACGTAAACACCTTTTGCTTGTGAAGGCTTAGCCTTCTTAAGCGCAACAATTAGCGACTCAAGGTTTTGTTGAAGTTGCTCAACTGTGAAATCAACCTTACCAATAGTAGTATGGATGATACCATTTTTGTCATTGCGGTAACGCACTTGACCAGCTTTAGCATTTTTAACTGCTTCTGCAACGTTAGGCGTTACAGTACCAGTTTTAGGGTTTGGCATTAGACCACGTGGGCCTAAGATTTGACCTAGTTGACCAACAACACGCATAGCGTCTGGTGATGCAACAACAACGTCAAAGTTCATCTCGCCTTTTTTAACTAGCTCAGCAAGATCTTCCATACCTACTAGTTCAGCACCAGCTTCTTTCGCAGCTTCTGCGTTAGCGCCTTGTGTGAACACTGCAACGCGAACGTCACGGCCAGTACCGTTAGGTAGTACAGTTGCACCACGAACGTTTTGGTCAGATTTACGAGCATCGATACCAAGGTTAACAGCAACGTCAACACTTTCTACGAATTTAGCTGTCGCTAACTCTTTTAAAAGAGCAACTGCTTCGGTGATTTCGTAATCTTTAGTCGCTTCCACTTTTTCGCGGATAGTACGCATACGTTTAGTTAATTTAGCCATTATCTTAGTCCTCTACGTTCAAGCCCATCGCACGCGCAGAACCTGCGATAGTGCGAACCGCAGCTTCTAAATCAGAAGCTGTAAGGTCAGGTTTCTTTGTCTCAACGATTTCTTCAAGTTGAGCACGAGTTACTGTGCCTACTTTTTCAGTGTTAGGACGGCCTGAACCAGATTTGATACCTGCAGCTTTCTTAAGTAAGTAAGCAGCCGGTGGCGTTTTCATGTCGAACGTAAATGAACGGTCGCCGTAAACAGAGATCACTACAGGAACTGGAGCGCCTTTTTCGATAGATTCTGTACGTGCGTTGAACGCTTTACAGAATTCCATGATGTTTACACCGTGTTGACCTAGTGCTGGACCTACTGGAGGACTAGGGTTAGCCATACCAGCAGCAACTTGTAGCTTGATTAGAGCTTCAACTTTCTTAGCCATTATAAATACCTCATTAGGTGGGTCTTAGCCTTGTGCGCGCGAGGACGCGTACTCTAGCGGCTTCCCAGTTTAAAAATTGGTTTCTCACTTTTCTGTATACAAACCAAGAAATGCTTACTTTGAATACAAAAAGGCCGCTGATTATAAGTTAATCAGCGGCCTTTTTCAAGCTTTATACCAAACAATATATTTTTTGGTATAAATCAGTTAATTTGTTTATCTATCTTGCTCAACTTGACCAAATTCAAGTTCAACAGGAGTAGAACGACCAAAGATAAGTACCGATACTTTTACGCGGCTCTTTTCATAGTCAACAGCTTCAACCACACCACTGAAATCAGCAAATGGGCCGTCAACAACACGCACCACTTCACCTGGTTCAAATAACGTTGCAGGCTTAGGCGCTTCAGCGTTTTCTTGTAAGCGGTTAAGAATGCGATCAGCTTCTTTAGCGCTAATTGGTGCTGGACGATCAGACGTACCACCGATAAAGCCCATAACACGCGCGGTGCTATTTACTAAGTGCCAGCTTTTATCGTTCATATCCATTTGGATAAGTACATAACCTGGGAAGAACTTGCGCTCAGATTTACGCTTTTGACCAGCGCGCATCTCAACCACTTCTTCAGTAGGTACTAATACTTCACCAAAGCTATCTTCCAAACCTTCGATCTTGATATGCTCAAGAATAGTTTGTGCAACACGCTTCTCATAACCTGAGAAAGCCTGTACTACGTACCAACGTAGTTTCTTTTCGTTGTTCTCATCCGACATGGGATCAGATCTCCAATCCAGTTAAAAAGCCTACTGCGCGGAATAAAATGCCATCTAATCCCCAAAGGATAAGTGCCATAATCGCAGTTGCAACCATTACAATAAATGTCGTATGGGTAGTTTCTTGGCGCGTAGGCCACACTACTTTACGTACTTCGATGCGTGCTTCTTTTGCAAAAGCAAGGAAGGTACGCCCTTTTTCAGTTTGTGATGCAATCCCCAAACCAGCGGCAACAGCAACAACAACACCAATAGCACGTAATAACACAGACTGATCTGCGTACATATAGTTACCAACTACTGCGCCTGCAAGTAGCGCAATTGCCACAAGCCACTTTACTGAATCCATCGCACTTGATGGAGTTTCTACATTCGTGCTCATAATATTATTACCTTAACTACAGACACAACAACCCTACACTATGGCAGGGTTAATCCATTAAAATCCAAACTTAAAAACAGACTTATTTAAACCGATTTTTAACCTCAGACTTTACCCACAAACAGGATAAAATGGCAGGGGCGGAGAGACTCGAACTCCCAACCATCGGTTTTGGAGACCGCTGTTCTACCAATTGGAACTACGCCCCTGCAAAGTGGATGCCTATTATACTTACGCAATTCATTAACACAAGTGTAAAAGATGCCCATAAGTCAAAATCTCATCACTAGATTGAAAAATCCATCTTAACATTGATTAAAAAGCAGTTTATGATTGTTTCAATTCAAGGGATATTACTACGCACGAGGAAGCACGTGCTAACAATAAAAACAACTATCTATCCGGCCATTATTGGTTTTTTATGGCTATTTCATAACAGCGCGCTGGCACTGTCTTTACATTTAGACTCCTTCTCTAATGAACAGGGGTTAACGCAAAACTCTGTCACTTGCAGCATAACTGATCGCCGTGGTTTTCATTGGTTCGCCACCCAAGGTGGGCTCAACCGTTTTGATGGTTATGAATTTAAACGCTTTAAGTCTCATCCAACCCAGCCAAGTCTATCGAGTAATTGGATCACCGACTGTGTTACCACTGACAATAATCTGCTGTGGTTTTCTACAGCTACACAAGGGCTAAACGCCCTAAATACAGAAACCGGTATATTCACTCATTTTAACCGTAACAGTCCATTAGCGATTAAAGATAACCGCATTTGGTCAATGCTTACTGATCAACACAATAATTTATGGTTAGGCCATGAAGATGGTAACTTAACTCGCCTAAATGTAGCCGAGCATGAAACTGCCTACTTTACCTACTCGCCAAACACCCAAGGTAGTATTATTTTTCAGGATATGGTGATTGATGCTAAGCAAAATTTATGGCTGGCCAGTAATGAAGGATTAATAAAATTTGATACAAAAACAGCTAAATTTAGCCACTTTTCAGCAAGTAAAAAGCAACTATGGCGCCTAAAACTCACGCCACAAGGGCAGCTACTGATTGCCAGTAAAACAGGGCTTAGTGTCTTTGATTTAGAAAGTGAACAGTTTAATGATATAAAACAACTAGATGGTATATGGATAAGCGATATTTTAATCGATAATAACGAGCATCTTTGGCTTAGCAGCTACGGCCAAGGCTTATATTATAATCCCAACTATCAAACAACTCTGACAAGCTTTAGCCAATTTAAACACCTTCCACAGCAACGTCATGGGCTTGTTAATGATTACTTACTGTCTTTGTATCAAGACCTGCAAGGTATTCTGTGGATAGGCACTGATGGTTATGGGTTACAACGCTACGATATGCGCCAAAATCAATTTAATCATCAACAACACAGCGATGACCCTAACAGTATTAGCCATGATTTTATCCGGGCCTTACTTAAAGATTCGCAAGGGCAATTATGGGTCGGTACTCGCAACGGGTTAAATAGACAAACAAAAGATGGCTTTGTGCGCTATCACGTCGATACCAGCAACCTTACCAACAACAATATATTCAGCCTTTATGAAGATAGCCAACAGCGTATTTGGATTGGCACCTATGGTGGCGGTTTATTGCGTTATAACCGCGAAAGCGATGACTTTACATCATTCACAGTGCAAAGCCACCAGCTCAGCAGCAATAACATTTATGCGCTCACCAGCGATCGGAACGGCAACTTATGGTTGGGAAGCAATCAAGGTTTAAGTCTGTTTAACCCCGATAACTTGACCATTGAGCATTTTAAGCACTCGGAACAACACAATAGTATATCGAACAACACCGTATTTAGCCTCGTTTACGATAACGTTGCTAATGCAATTTGGGCTGGTACTCGAGTTGGCTTAAATAAACTCACCCTCAACAACAATGAATTTAGCCATTATCAAGCCGATCAAACAAACCCAAATAGCTTAAGTCATAACATGGTTACCGCCCTTCATCTGCAAGATGACAATACACTGTGGGTGGGTACTTTTGGAGGCTTAAATAAACTGAATAAAACAACGGCAGAGATAACCCGAATCACCGAGCATGATGGCCTGCTAAACGATAATATTTTTGCCATTAAACAGGATGCCAAAGGTTACCTGTGGCTGGCAAGCAACCAAGGTTTAACACGTTATCAGCCCAGCTCTGAAAATATGCAGCATTTTTTACCCCGTGATGGCGTGCAACATAATTCATTTATTCTCGGCGCGGCTTATCAAGCGCAGAACGGTGAACTATTTTTTGGCGGGATCAACGGCTTTAATCAATTTGATCCGCTTAAGCTACAGCTGGCAGCTACAACTCCAGAGCCTGTGTTAGTCGAATTACTAATTAACAATCAAGCGATAGCCACTGCCCCATACACTAAGCACGAGACTCAAGCTGCGAAATTAATTAGCTATATACAAACACTCTCCTTTAACAAAGGTGTCGGCGTGATAGGCTTTAAGTTCTCAGCATTAAATAGCCCGTCGGCACCTCAACAATATCAATATGGATACAAACTCGCTGGTTTTGATAAGCAATTTCTATATACCAACGCACAACAACGACAAATAAACTACCCGCAACTGCCCGCAGGCGACTATCAGCTGCAACTAAAAGTAAAAGATCAGTATGGCCAGTCGAGTAATGCTAAAGCTATGCTCGATTTCACGGTGGTGCCGCCGTGGTGGCAAAGTCGCCTTGCCTATGCCGGTTATGTTCTTCTCACGGGGGTTATTATTTGGCTTATTGCGGCCTCGCTATACCGCGCTAAGCTGGCCGAACAAACAAGTAAACAAGCCCGTGAGCTGAATCGCTTAAAAAGTCAATTTTTAGATAATATTAGCCATGAATTAAAAACGCCTCTGAGTTTAATACTCGCGCCACTTGAAAGCTTGCAGCTAAACCATAAAGATCAAGCTAGCCAAAAACAATTATCGATGATCAAACGCAATAGCCTACGTTTGCTGACCTTAATAAATCAACTATTACAGCTAAGCCAACGCCCCAGCTGCGCTATACATTACGTTTCGCCCTATCCTTTAGCACCATTTATAAAGCAGCTGGTTGCTGACTTCACGGTGCTGTTTGAACAAAAAGGTATTCACGTAACAATGACAGATCTCAGCCAAGGCTCTTGCTGCATAGCCCTTGAGCCAGAACATGCAACGTCAATTATTACCAACTTAGTTAGTAATGCCCTCAAATATACCCACTCAGGCGGTCAAGTTGAGATTAGCTTATCAGTGCATAATAACATGGCTCATATCGCGATTGTTGACACCGGTATTGGCATCGAAAAACACCAACAAGGCATTATTTTTGAACGCTTTACGCGTGTTGCAGCACAAAATCAAAACGGCAGTGGAATTGGCCTTGCTTTAGTTAAACAATTGCTAGAGCAATACGGCGGGCAGATTTCACTAACAAGTGAAGTAGGTAAAGGCAGTTGTTTTACTGTATCTCTGCCTTTGACTGAAGCAGAGCATGGCGCAACTTCGCTAGCAGCATCAGTAAATGAAGCAACCCGCCCCAGCAATTCGCAAAAGCTACTGATTGTTGAAGATAACGACGAAATGCGCGAACTACTGCTGACTTTGTTTGCTACTGAGTACCACTGCTTAAGTGCTATTAACGGCGAACAAGGCTTAGCCATCTGCCAAACAGAAATGCCAGATCTAGTGATCAGCGATGTGATGATGCCTTGCATGGACGGTTATCAATTACTTAATGCGCTACGCACAAATAACATTACCAGCCATATACCGGTGTTATTATTGTCAGCAAAAGCCGATACACAAAGCAGACTAAAAGGCCTTGATTTACTAGCAGATGATTTTTTAAGTAAACCATTTGAGCCGCAATTACTGCTCAGTAGAGTACAAGGGTTACTGAGTATTCGTGCAGTCCTTAATCGGCACTTAGCAAAGCAGCTTGCGGCTCATGCTCCGCCGCTGGTACTCGATCCGCAGCTTACACAAAGTAAAGATTACCAATTTACCGAACGCCTGAAAAACATCATCCGTGATAACTATCACAACGAAGCGTTTAGTATTGAAGAATTCGCTGCAGGATTATATTTAAGCCCACGTGCCTTACAACTGAAAATGAAAGCACTCTACAATTTAACTCCCAGTGATTATATTCGTAATACTCGTTTAGAGTATGCTGAAAAGTTACTTAGCGACAGCGATCTGAGTATAGGTTTAATTGCTGAAAAAGTCGGCTTTAGCTCACAAAGTTACTTTGCTCGCTGCTTTAAGGCAAAGCATAACGTTTCGCCTAAGCAGTTTAGGGAAAAAACCAATCTGAATGCAAAAACTTCGCCTGTGTGACCAAAGTGTTCGCCTCAGTACTATTTTTAACCTTATGATTTATTTAAATTAACTTTAAAACAATTTGTAGAATAAAAACCTTCACTGTTTCTATTTGGCACATTAATTAAGGAAAATCATATGCTCACAACAACTAAAAAAGTACTGTTGGCAACCCTCGTTGCAAGCAGTCTTAGCGCTTGCCAAAGTACCTCGACCAAGGTCACTTCAAACCAAGATTCACCAAACATTAATGAAGTCGCCCAACAACAATATAATGGTCCAAAAGCGCGTATTGCCGTGGCACGCTTTACCGATAAATCGAATGACTCTCATTGGTGGCGAAAAGAAATAGGCGAAGGCATGGCCGACCAACTCACCACAGCTTTGGTAGGCACCAATCGCTTTATCGTACTTGAACGCCAAGCGTTAGATGCAGTGTTATCTGAGCAAGATCTAGCGGCTTCAGGTCGTGTTAGCGCAGCATCAGGGGCAGCTTACGGTGAAATTGAAGGAGCCGAAATAGTTGTGGTAGCAGCGGTAACTGAATTTGATGACGACAGCTCAGGTGCCAGTGTTGGTACTGGCGGTTTTATAGGTGATGTGTTTAGCTCAGTATCGGCAGGTTTTTCAGGCTCGCATATGGCGATTGATTTACGCCTTATCGATACTCGCACCTCACGTATTTTAGCAGCCACCAGCGTCGAAGGAGGTAGCAAAGATTTTGATTTTACCAGTGCGGCAACTAATTTTGGTGGTGCATTGGTCGGTGGTAATTTAAGTGGCTGGTCAAACACCCCTAAAGAAAAAGCGCTACGCGAAGTGATAATCAAAGCTGTAGAGTTTTTACAAACTAAAGTCCCTGCCACTTACTATCGCTATAACAGTAATAATACCCTTGCACCTGGATACACAGCACCACCACCGCTTACGACCACGGCTGCCAAGTCAAAAGCCGTTGCTCCAGTAGCAAAAGTCGATGTTCCTACACATAGAATGCCGCATTATGAAAAGATGGATTTAGCCATGTCTCGCATGAATCTAGTCTGTTTAGGTTATTTAAAAAACCAACCCGATTATGAAGAATTTGAAACTGAAGATGTTAAGTACGATCGTCAAACAGTTATCGCACTGCGCGAATACCAACAAGAGAAACAATTAAAAGTGTCGGGACTTGCAGACGAAGCAACCAAAAAGTCACTCGATGAAAGTCAATGTATTGCTAAAACCAATAAGTCAGGGCTTGAGAGCTTAGGTAGTATGTTTAAAATTAACTAACCAAAGATCAAGTTATTTAGCAGCCAGTTTATTCTTGGCTGCTATACCATCTAAATACTTAGAACAGCTGTAACAGCTCGCCCTGATAAAAATCACAAAGCAACCAAATTTGTTGAAAAGGATGGGTAAGCGGTATCGTTATATTCTGTAACTCAGCGTCAAAATCCGCTTTATGCCAAATGGTGCTGGCGTTACGAATAAGCAGCCATGTTTGCTCTGATTGATAATGCTTTTTTCCTTTTTGTTCTAATAACCGCTGCAGTGCACAGTGCAGCCGCTGCTCACTTGGTTGCATTGCCATATCAGCAAGATCTCGTTGCATGCTTATAGATAAAGGCCTGCCGAGTACTGCCATGGCTTCGGTTTCGCTGGCATATAAATGTGCTATTTCAATATCAAGCTTCTGTTCATTACGATAACAACTGATATCTGGTTTACTCGGCTGATTATGCCAAATATGGCGCATTGGAATACCAAAGCGATGTTCATAGCAACGCAAGAACAACTTGCCTGCATCATGCTCAAGTTGTAATTTTTCTTGCTCACTATGACGCGTCATTAAGTACCGCATATACATCAGCTAACAGGCTTGATGCACCAAATCTAAATGTTGACGGATTCAAATAACTTTCTCCCATAATATCAGTCGCTAGCTGTAAGTAATTACTTGCATCCATAACCGTTTTCACGCCACCTGCAGCTTTAAAACCGACTACACGCGGCGACTTTTTAATCGTACTTAACATCACTTCGGTTGCTTCAAGAGTGGCATTTGTAGCTACTTTGCCGGTGCTGGTTTTAACAAAGTCAGCACCACCGGCAATTGCTATTTCTGTCGCCAGTGTTATCAACTGCGCTGTTTTTAGTGCGCCGGATTCTATAATTACTTTTAATTGTACGTGTTCAGGACAACACTCTTTACTGGCACGCACATATTCTAGCGCTGTGGCTTCGTCCCCCGCGATTAAGGCTTGATACGGTAACACCAAATCAATTTCATCTGCGCCACGCTCTATTGCGATTAATGTTTCATTAATTACTTCACTTAGCTCACTGTTGCCTGAGGGAAAGTTAGTTACTGTGGCGACTTTTACATAACTAAGCTCGCGCTCAGCTAAAGCAAGCTTGGCGTCATCAACAAACTCACTATAAACACACACTGCAGCCGGAATACCTAGGTTGGGCTTAATACTAGCCACCAAGGCCTGTATTGTTGCCGCGCTATCATTACTATTTAAACTGGTTAAATCCATTAATTGCACGGCCAATGCCGCATCAGTTAGTTGCGTTGTCATAAATCCACCAAGTAAGTTCATGTATTAGCAATAGTACCAAATTTAACTATTCTCGCTATAGCTAATAACCAAACACTCTAAGCTCGATATATAGTCATTATAGTACTTGTAACTCGGCGCAATCCCATGTTAACTAAGGCTTAAGCCAAATCGGACAACCATATATAACTTTTAGTTATATTAACTGGGTTTTAATTATTTTTTACTTAGCTTACGCCACTATATTCTGAGTTTCTGAAAAGCATCTTTGCTGTAATTTTTTCCAAGGGTCTACACATGCAATATTTACCTATCTTTACCAAGCTCGACAATAAACCTGTATTGGTTGTTGGCGGTGGAGAGGTTGCGTTACGTAAGTGCCGTGCATTTTTGAAAGCTCGCGCTGATGTCACTTTAGTAGCACCTTGGTTTTGTGATGAATTAAAAGAGCATGCACAAAATAATGATGTCACTCTAATTGACGCTTTTTTTGATGAATCACACCTTGATGGCAAAATGCTGGTCATTGCCGCAACCGACAATGATGACGTAAATAACAGCGTATTTGAACTCGCAAATGCACGAAATGTATTCGTTAACGTGGTGGATGACCAACCTAAATGCACCTTTATTTTTCCTTCAATTGTTGATCGTGACCCGATCACTATTGCAATTTCAAGTGCTGGCACAGCGCCGGTATTAGCACGGCGCTTACGTGAGAAGTTAGAAACGCTTATTCCACAACACATCGGCCCGCTTGCAAGTTTAGTTGGCAGCTTTCGCGACAAAGTAAAACAGCGCTTCACAAGTTTTGCTGATCGTCGCCAATTTTGGGAAGGCGTATTTGATTCATCTGTCGTCAGCAAAGTACAAACGGGCGATACAGCTGCCGCAAGCGTACAGCTTGAACAATTACTCGATAGCAAACTGGATCCTGAAGGTGAAGTATACGTAATTGGCGCAGGTCCAGGAGATCCAGAGCTATTAACACTGAAAGCACTGCAACTAATGCAACAAGCTGATGTGGTGGTGTATGACTTTCTAGTCTCTGACGAAATTATGGAGCTAGTACGCCGCGATGCTGATTTAATTTGTGTGGGTAAACGCTTAGGCGATCACAGTGTCGTGCAAGAAGATACTAACCAAATGCTAGTTGACCTTGCCAAGCAAGGTAAAAAAGTGTGCCGCATTAAAGGTGGCGACCCGTTTATTTATGGCCGTGGTGGTGAAGAAGTTCAAGTACTGGCAGCTAATAACGTAAATTACCAAATCGTCCCTGGCATAACTGCTGCCGCAGGTTGTAGCGCTTATGCGGGTATTCCGCTAACGCACCGTGACCATGCACAAGCCATACAGTTTGTAACTGGTCACTGTAAAAAAGACGGTCAAGAACTAGATTGGCAATCACTGGCAAAACCAAACCAAACTCTGGCTATTTATATGGGTGTAATTAAGTCTCCCCATATTCAAGCACAATTATTAAAACATGGTCGCGGTGCAGATACACCCGTGGCAATTATTGAAAACGGTACTCGCAAAAATCAACGCGTTGTAACCGGTAAATTAGGTGAGCTGGCCGATTTAATCGAGCGTCACAGCATTATTTCACCGGCATTATTAATTATTGGTGAAGTTGCTTCATTACATGAAGAACTTCATTGGTTTGGCACAAAAGCCCAAACTAGTAGCTTTGCACAACCGCTTACAGACGTGGCATAGCTTTAAACTATTTAGATTTTAACTTTTAATCATTTTAGTAGGACGACTAACAATGGCTTTAACTCACCTTCAGCAATTAGAAGCTGAAAGTATCAAAATCATGCGCGAAGTTGCTGCTGAGTTTGAGAACCCAGTTATGCTTTACTCTATCGGTAAAGATTCATCGGTACTTTTACATTTAGCGCGTAAAGCGTTTTACCCAGGTAAAATTCCGTTTCCACTGCTTCACGTTGATACCAACTGGAAGTTTAAAGAAATGATCGAATTTCGTGATCGCTTAGCAAAAGAGTACGGTTTTGACTTACTCGTCCACAAAAATCCGGAAGGCTTAGCGATTGATATCAGCCCATTTACTCATGGCTCTGGTAAGCATACCGATATCATGAAAACCCAAGGCTTAAAACAGGCGCTTGATAAATACGGCTTTGATGCCGCGTTTGGTGGTGCACGCCGCGACGAAGAAAAATCTCGCGCTAAAGAGCGTGTTTATTCATTCCGTGATAAACACCACAGATGGGATCCAAAAAACCAACGTCCAGAGCTTTGGAATACCTATAACAGTCAAGTTAACCCTGGCGAAAGCATCCGTGTATTCCCACTTTCTAACTGGACTGAACTTGATATTTGGCAATATATCTATCAAGAAAACATCGATATGGTTCCGCTTTACTTAGCCAAAGAGCGCCCTGTTGTAGAGCGTGATGGTACTTTGATCATGGTTGATGATGAGCGTATGCCGCTTAAAGAAGGCGAAGTACCCATGATGAAATCTGTTCGTTTTCGTACTTTAGGTTGTTACCCACTTACCGGTGCAGTGGAATCAACAGCCAGTACACTGACTGAGATTATCGAAGAAATGCTGCTATCTACGTCATCTGAACGTGAAGGTCGGGTAATTGACCACGATTCAGCAGGTTCAATGGAGAAGAAAAAACGTGAGGGCTATTTCTAATGTCTATTAATACTAGCGATACAATTAACGAAGTAAAAGCAATTGGCATCGACGCCTATCTTGCTCGCCAACAAGACAAAAGCCTATTGCGTATGCTGACCTGTGGTAGTGTGGATGACGGTAAATCAACCCTAATTGGCCGCCTACTGCACGACAGCCACCAAATTTATGAAGATCAGTTAGCAGCACTGCATAAAGATAACGAAAAAGTCGGTAATGCCGGTGAAGAGCTCGATTTAGCACTACTGGTTGACGGCTTACAAGCTGAGCGTGAGCAAGGCATAACTATTGATGTAGCGTACCGTTATTTTTCAACGGCTAAACGTAAATTCATTATTGCTGATACTCCAGGGCATGAGCAATACACCCGCAACATGGTAACCGGTGCATCAACCAGTGATGTAGCGATTATTCTTGTTGATGCGCGCTACGGTGTGCAAGTACAAACTAAGCGTCACAGCTTTATCTGTGATTCATTGGGTATTAAACAGTTTGTTGTTGCCGTGAATAAAATGGATATTGTTGATTTTGACGAAACCGTTTATGAGCGCATTAAAGCCGATTATTTAAAATTTGCCGAGCAACTTAACGTATCTAACATCAAGTTTGTGCCTATGTCGGCGCTTAAAGGCGATAACGTAGTAACACGCTCAGAGCACACACCATATTACACAGATAAACCACTGCTTGAGTTATTAGAAGACTCACCAGCAGCTGAAACAGACACTGGCTTTGAAGCGCGTTTCCCTGTGCAGTATGTAGTACGCCCTAACCTAAACTTCCGTGGTTTCCAAGGTACTTTGACCTCAGGAAAATTACGCGTTGGTGATGCTATTAAAGTATTGCCATCAGGTAAAACCTCAAGCATTAAAGAGATTGTAACCTTTGACGGCAACTTAGACACAGCCGAAGCTGGCCAAGCAATTACTTTAACGCTTAACACTGAAATTGATATTAGCCGAGGGGACGTGATCGTTCCTGCTGATTCAACAGCGACTGTTACTAACCAAGTACAAGCAAAGCTTGTGTGGATGCACGAAGCGCCGCTGGTACTGGGTAAAAGCTATAACTTTAAGCTAGGCAGTAAAAATACTTCGGCTATCGTGAAAAAAATTGATCACACCATTGATGTGAACACCCTTGAACACGGCAGCGCAGACAGCCTGCAGTTAAACGAAATCGCGATTGTTACCCTAGAATTGACCGAAACCATTTTGGCCGATGCTTATCACAACAATCACGAAACCGGTGCGTTTATTTTAATCGATCGTTTATCTAACTTAACTGTTGCGGCGGGTATGATTGAAAACGTGCTTGCTAAGCAACAACAAACGGGTAACTTTAGTGAGTTTGAAGTTGAATTTAATGCGTTAGTACGCAAGCACTTCCCACATTGGCAAGCGCTTGATATATCAAAGCTTAAATAACCAACTTTGCCTGTTAAGGACATATAAAGCATGTATCAACAGCTAGTATTAACAGGCATTATGCTAACTTTAGTCGGGTGCCTGTTTGGCACGCGGCTAAAGCCAGCATGGCTTTTTGTTGGCGCCATTGGCACCGCATATCTAGGCGGGTTAATCGACCTTGAAGATATGCTGATCAACTACGCCAATCCATCACTGATCACCTTAGTGTTATTAGTACTGGTTTCGATTGCGGTTGAAAAAACTACACTCGTACAAAAGCTTGCCCAGTCATTATCAAAAGGAAGTTTAACCAGCTCAGTCACTAAGCTCGGACTTTCTACAGCGTTTTTATCCTCATTTACCAATAATACAGCGGTTGTCGCATCGCTCATTACTGCCATAAAAGACAATCCAAACCATTCACCTTCAAAGCTACTATTACCGCTGTCGTATACTGCTATTTTAGGTGGCACAATTACCTTAATTGGTACTTCAACAAATTTAATCGTCAATGGTTTTGCCGTTGATGCAGGCATGGCACCGCTAGGCTTTTTCGACTTTACCATAGTCGGGTTAGGCGCATTAAGTGTGGGCCTGTTCACTATTTTAGTGATGCTAAAATATTTGCCAGACAACGGCAAAAACGATCAAGAAGTAGTGCCTTTTTATCTCGAAGGTAAAATAGAAGAAGGCTCAAAACTAATTGGTAAAAGCGTAGAAGAAAATGGCCTGCGCGAACTTAAAGACTTATTCCTAGCGGAAATTATTCGCGGCGATAAACGCATTTGTGCAGTGACCCCGCAACAAGTGATTAAAGCGGGCGATGTATTGCTGTTTGTCGGTGACATCAAATCAGTGCCATTGCTAACACGCTTTGACGGGCTAAAAATAGTTCACGATAAACATCAAAAAGATGTTGAGCACCTCGTTGAAGTTGTTGTCAGCCAATCATCTAAATTTATAGGAAAAACAGTTAAAGAAGCGCGTTTTCGTGAACAGTTTCATGCCGCTGTTATCGCTATTCGTCGCGGCCATGACCGCTTGCAAGGTGGCCTTGGTAAAGTGCAGCTGCAAGCGGGAGACTCACTGATCCTCGCACCAGGTAAAGACTTTTATAGTCTGCCTAATTTAAAACGCGAATTTGTGTATATTTCCGGGCTTGATTTACAAACTCACTTAGCGCCCAAGCAATCTAACTTAGTATTAGCGAGCTTTGCAACGGTACTTGGGCTGAGTATTATTGGCTATGTACCACTGGTAAAAGGCTTATTAGTATTGCTGATTGGCTTAATGCTCACGGGAACGATAAAGCTGAGTGAAGTAAAACGCCGTTTTCCTATTGAGTTACTCGCTGTAGTTGGTAGCGCCATTGGCCTTGCTAAACTGATGATAGGCACCGGCCTAGCTGGACAAATATCTGCAGCATTGTTTTATGTACTCGGTGATTTTGGCCCCTATGGCGCGTTTATCGCGATTTTTGTAATGACAGTAATGTTCACCGAACTTATCACCAATAACGCCGCAGCGGCACTATCATTCCCTGTCGCTTATGCATTAGCAATGGGCTTTAATGTTGACCCGCTGCCGTTTATTATGGCGGTCGCCTTTGGTGCATCTGCAAGCTTTATATCACCATTTGGTTATCAAACTAACCTGATGGTTTATAGCGCCGGCAATTATCGTTTAAAAGACTATGTATTAATGGGCTTACCGCTTTCTATTATTTATTCAATAACGGTATTAACCCTGATCCCGCTGGTATTTCCATTTTAAGCCAGCGCTTACTCATAAGAGAGTTTTATAATGGATGAGAACATTGTTTGGCATAACTATGCCATTACTAAAGCACAACGTAGCGAACACAAAAGCCATAAACCGGCTATTTTATGGTTCACTGGTTTTTCCGGCTCAGGTAAAAGCACCGTAGCAAACGCCCTTGAAAGCGCACTCAATCAACAAGGTATTCACACCTACCTGCTAGATGGCGACAATGTACGCCACGGCTTGTGTAAAGATTTAGGCTTTAGCGACGAAGACCGTATCGAAAATATTCGCCGCGTTGGTGAAACCGCTAAACTAATGGTCGATGCTGGATTATTGGTACTCACCGCATTTATTTCCCCATTTCGCGCTGAACGCGATATGGTAAGAAACTTAGTCGATGACGGTGAATTTATCGAAGTGTTTTTAGACACACCTCTGGACGTATGCGAGAGCCGCGATCCAAAAGGCTTATACAAAAAAGCCCGCGCAGGTGAAATAAAACACTTCACAGGTATAGATTCAGACTACCAAATACCCCATTCACCGGAAATAATCTTAGATACCAGTAAAAACACCCTAGACCAATCGGTGCAAGAGCTGATAGCGTATCTAAAACAACAGCAAATTATTAAAGGTTAAGTCATGAACCAAACGGAACTGCTCGAAGAAATACTGATCCTTGCCCGCCAAGCTGGCAGCGCTATTATGGGGATTTACGAAAAGGATTTTAACGTTGAGTACAAAGCTGATGAAAGCCCTGTAACCGACGCCGATCTTGCAGCTCACAAAGTGATTGCCAATGGCCTAGCCCACTTAACCCCAGAGATCCCAGTATTAAGTGAAGAAAGTGCCGATATCAGCTGGGATATTCGCCAAACGTGGACCCGCTATTGGCTGGTTGACCCAATCGACGGCACTAAAGAGTTTATTAAAAAGAACGGTGAGTTTACCGTTAACATCGCCTTGATTGAAAACGGCAAACCTATCTTAGCGGTAGTAGATGCGCCTGCGCTAGGCGTGTCTTATCTGGCAGCAGAGGCAATCGGCGCATTTAAGGACCGCGGTGATGAGCGCATTGAGCTTAAAGTCACCACCAAAGCAAACAAAGGCCTTATCCGCGTAGTCGGCAGCCGCTCGCATCCATCACCGGATTTAGCCGAGTTTGTAAAACGCTTTGACGAGGTGGAAATGGTCTCAAAAGGCAGTTCACTAAAACTGTGCTTAGTCGCCGAAGGCAGCGCCGACATTTACCCACGCCTAGGCCCAACCTGCGAATGGGACACCGGCGCAGGCCACGCTATAGCCGAAATCGCCGGAGCAAAAGTCACTAAGCTTGATGGCAGCCCGCTTGTTTATAACACCAAAGATGAGTATTTGAATCCGTATTTTGTTGTGAGTGTGATAGAAGAAGAAACCAAGCTATAAGCTGTAAGTTTTAAGTGGTAAGTTTAAGGCCGACTCTTCACTCGTAGGAGTTGGCTTCAGCCACGAAAAATCCTGCTCTGCATTCTATTTAAAAAAACAATTTCACCACAGAGAACACCGAGTCGCTTCGCTCTACACAGAGGGCTTTAACCATAAGCTTTAAGCGGTAAGTTTAAGACCGACTCTTCACTCGTAGGAGTTGGCTTCAGCCACGAAAAATCCTGCTCTGCGTTCTGTTTGAAAAAACAATTTCACCACAGAGAACACCAAGGCGCTTCGCTACACAGAGGGCTTTAGCCATAGGCGGTAAGTCTAGCACTTCACTCGTAGGAGTTGGCTTCAGCCACGAAAGCTGCTCTGTATTCTATCTTAAAAACAATTCCACCACTGAGAGCACCAAGGAGCTGTACAGAGAAGCTATCTCATTAAAAATATGGTTTAATTTTACTTTCTATTGCTTCATTTAACCTCAGAGCATTATTAAACCTTATAGTAGGGTTCATTGGTATTTCTAAAAAAGTTTTAGGATCCACTCCTAATAATATGCTGAGCTTTTCTTCTGCAATTTGAATATCTGATACATCAAATTTAAAGCATTTGTTCTCGTTATCAAAACTCCACTCTTTCGTGCAAGAAATTAGATAGAGGCATAAAAAAGAATAATCACTTTCATTTTCCATTTGGTTTAATCCTCTAAAAAACGCCTTAATATTAGTTGGCTCTGAAGTGCTGGATAATAAACCCAACACTTCATAAATTAACCTGAAAAGTATGTGTTTTTCTTCGCTTAAAGGTATTTGACTGTCATCCTGAATTCTATTAAAGAAAAAGCTAAAAACCTCATTTAAATTTTCCAGCGTTAAACTTTCTGCAATTAGCCAAGCTATACTAAGTTCAATATCACAACTTTTACTGAAATCTTGAAAATTTGAATCTCTATCACGGCTTGAACGCTCAAAAAAACCCGTAATCCCCTTATTTAGATCATCACAACAATTGGGTATAAAAAAGAATCGCTCTACACCTAAACGATAGTCACTATCCAACTCAAACCATTTATTCAAAAACTCTAAAATATCTTTAGACTCTCGTAGTTCAATAACTTTGGCGATTAAAACTTGATCGCTCAACTCTGTATTTTTTGATGCTTTCTTGATTGATAGCTGCTCTCGTTGAATCCGATCTAAATAATTAACAGTATTATTTGTACAGCCAACTGATTGTAGATAATTAAACTTAGGATTCATCACCAAGCTTTTACTATTCTGATCTTTTTGGGTTTTAATATTGGTGCAATCTATCTCAAGTCGAAACGGATTTAACTTAATATTGTTTATAGCATTACTTTCAATAGTCACTGAGGTAGAAGCTTCTTTTGTAGAGCCCCTCTTTACTAACTCTTTCGCTACTTCTTGCTGATCTTTAGATTCTTGATCATCCCTTCGCCAATCAATACGAAGCATATGATCTAGATATTGCTTTAATTGTTCATCTTGAACACCATCCTTACTTTTGCATATCTCTTTTATTTTTAACTCGAGACTTTCGGGAGCAGACCACCTATGTAGTAATTGATTACCTTTCTCCGCAAGCTTTTGATACCTGGAATACTGAACAGGATAAACTTCTCTAAAAGCGACCACCATCATCAATGAAATAAAATTAACTTCCCCCATCAATTTTTCAGGTTGCCAAGCTTGATCCACTCTCCGTAAGACCTTCTTTAAAACCCGGAATGAGTTTAAATGATTGTTAATATAGCTCGTGGATACCTCTAGTTTTTTTAATTCAGATGTTAAGCTATCACGCTGCCCGTTGTTTTGATCATCTAACTTGATCAATCCCCAATAACCAATTATTTTATAATTTTTGATTTTCCGCTTTTTATTCGGTTTTAACGCATTTTCCAAGCTGAGCTTTGTGTATAGATTTAGATATTCATAACAGTCCTGAGCAGCAATATCCTCTCTATAATCCGTTGCTTTTGAGATCACTTCGGCGGCAACTTCATTTTCATTACCCATTGCGATGATAAAGTTAATATGACTTAAATCTTCGCCCTTTAATCTATCCAACAGTGCAGCTATATCATTTAGGCGTTTTTCATTTTCATCACCTGTGCCGCGATCTACGTCTTGTAAGGTGATCAGTAATTTATGGTTGGTTGCTTCAAGAACATCATTAAGCTTTTGAAGCTCTCTTCAATATCAACGGGGCCTGCCAGTAGTGTGGATGCAAACTGAAATATGCTGCCGCCTGATTTTAGGGCTTCGGTATAATGTTTTGGTAAGGCACGAAAGGCGCACATATCAATATGTTGGCTGATATCATCGATGATATGACTCAATACTACATGAGCAACCCTGCCACTTGCTGCGCCCCACGTTGATATATCACTATGTATCCAGATCCCATCTTGCTTAGGGCTTTTTGCTAACTCACTTGCAATACTGTCAACTATACTGCTTTTTCCACAGCCAAATGGCCCACACAGTGCGATATGTTGCGCTCCCTTTTTCTCATATCCTTCTTTATCACCACCGGTTAACAGCCGTTCAGTAATACGAGTGGCATAAATCCGTAAATCAGGCTCCAGTTGTTCTGTGTTTTTAATAGTTGAATCGTCTTTAAACCAATTTTTGAACTCACCTAAGGTTTTAAAGTCATTTGAATTAAGGCTTGACGCACACTCTATGGTTATTTGTTCTCGATTTAATTTAACGCATCCATTTACATATTTACCTATCAAAAATATTACGAAAAGTATGTAAACATCTACCACTATAAAAAGTGGCCAACTAAAACCTGTATGACTGATATGCCAATAAATAAAAACTGCGCTAATCGCAGCTATAGAAGAAAAGCATACAAGCAAATTAAGGTTAATTTTTTCACTGTCTTGTTGGTAGGCTATAACTATGGAAGAACCTAAAATAGATAAGATGAAATACTTAAAACAAGAACTAGCCGCTATTAACTGCTGTACATTTGAAGTGAAGTAAAAAATCGAACCTATAAGAATTATCGAAAACCATAAGCTTATCGTCACTGGCGGGTACTTAAAGCTAAACCCAATACTGCGTTTGGCGTGGGAGATATAAAACTTATCCAGCATTAGCTTGATGCCAATGCCGGAAAGAAAAGCAAAACTATAGTGCAGTACAGAATTGGCGTATAAAATACTGCCCCAGCTTGCATAGGCTTGCCGTACAAAACTGACGTTACTTAAAAATACTGTAATTGCGGCCGCTGTAATTGCGCACAATAACAGTGATAACCAACGCTGGGCTGGAATAGGAAGAGACTGCGACAATTTAATATCCTTATAAGGAATCTAGTTTGCATTTCAAATAACTCAATCAGTGTATACCCTGTTGAATAAAAATAGAAACTCAGTATTTTTTATATATTGGTTACAATTTTCAGGTACAGTTTTTAGACAGTTTTTGCTAGGCTTTATATTTACGGAATTCAATAACAAGGAGTAATTAATGAGATGTCCTGAAATTGACGATTTGGAGTTTTCTGAGCGTGGCAAGCTAGCTGTAAAAGAAATAAGGCGAATAAAAGAAATTAATCAGTGGCTCAGTGCAACAATTACAGTTGGTACTTTTGCTAACATTTTTGCGGGTAATGGCATCATTAAAAGTCACTATAACCTCACTCAAACTGATTTTGATGCTTTTTCTACTGCACTAAAAAGCTCCCCAAGCATAGCTCGAAAAACCATAGAAACGATATCTGGTCTTCAAGCAATTAAAGCTAAAACATCTAAAGAAAGGCAGTTCTGGAAGGCTGTTTATAACGGTTGCGAGGCTGCAAAATGAATAATTTTATTGTTTTCGCTCTTGCTTTATTCAGTTCCTTTTTAACATATGCAAATATAGCCGAAAATAACCTCACTAGTTATTTAACGGTTGAATACCATAATTCAATAAAAGCATATGACACTAAACTTGAAAAATGTCAGCAAACAGCAATAGTTATAACTCCAGATGACGTTAAACATATTTCAGATGACTGGAATGTGCTTAGTAGTGTTTTATCTTATCATTATGCAAAGACGCAAGATTTATGCACACATGATGAGTTGCAGCGTTTCACATTGCTTTCAGCAAAATTGCAGGCCTTAAAAGATAGCGATAAAACCATGCTTGATAAGTACAACCAATTAATTATGGCAATCCCTTTAACTTTTGAGCGAACTAAAGCTGATTACTTTATTTTGCCTGAAGATATACGTGAACAATTTTCTAGCTTAGAAAAATTAAATAAGCCATTTAATTTAATGAAGACAATGGAAAACTTCGAGTAGCCAAGCCTTGATAAAATGAGCAAATAATTACATTGCTCATCGTAGGCTGAGTTGAGTATTACAACATTCAGCCTATTTGAACCAAAGAAAGCAGTAAAGCTTTAAGCGATAAGCTTGAACCATTCGATTGCTAAGTTATTTTATCAGCTCGTGCTACTTTTTCTGCATAAAAATAAGTTGATTGCATATCCAAAGGCTTACTCAATAGCCCGGTTTCTATATTGTTCAATACAGCTAGGTTTTTCTTTGCAGGTCCATAGTCTGGATCAAGTGCTAACGCTTGCTCAAAGTAATCTCGCGCTTGCATATAATCCTGTAACATTAAATAACAAATCCCCAAGTTCCCTTTAGCCTGCACATGCTTAGGCTGATTTGATGCAATCACTTTAAACAAGGGAATAGCTTTTTCATACTGCTCTGTTTGGAGAAATTCAAAGCCCCTATCGAAACGTTCTAAATCTTCAAGGTACTGTTCAATAGTAAAACCTGTCGGCAAGCCTTTTTCAACTAACTCAATAATTTCTTTAGACGCAGTAATAACGTCAGTCTCTTCTGGTGATGCATACTTCAATGCTGCAACATGGTGCTTAATAGATAAATCAACCTTTCCAGTTTTTTGATAACTAATCGCCAGGTTATAGTGAGCTAAAGCATATTCACCATTAACTGCTATGGATTTCAGCAAGTTTTGTATAGCTAAGTTATAATCACCTTTGAGTACAGCCATTATACCGACCCCATAATAGGTCAAGTAATGACGTGGGTACTTTTTAGCTGCTTTTTTCAGCAAGTACTTACCCTGTTTCGCATCGCCATTCTGCAAAAAATAAAATGCATCCTCTAAGATATCTTCGAGGTATAAGGTTGCTTTATCGACCATTTGATCTCCATTATTATTACTTTGGTTAAATAGAAGACCTAACCGTTGCAAGCCATCAATTTTAAGTTGTAAGTTAGAACTCTTCAACTAATGAATAATCACCAAGGCACTTCACGCTCCATAGAGGCTTTAGTCATGAAACATTCCTCTATCTAAAAAGCCTCTCGTAAAATCAGCTATTGTATTTTAACATTCTCGGTTCAATTAATTGATTCTACGGGAAGAAGTAATGACAACGATTGAAAGTGGATTAGCGCTGCTGAAACAAGCTTTAAAAAAAGGCCTAGCCTTTGCTACTGATATTAGAGGTCGTGCCCTAGCTGCAATCGCGTAAACTAAAAAGCCTTGTAAGTTTGTCACCTACAGGGCTTTTATTTAATCTAACTAAAGTCTCTAAAGCTACTTGCTAAGCAACAAAGCCATAAATCAAAGCAGCTACCGCTAATAAGCCTACCGCTAACACGAACAAGGTGCTAAAACGGCCACGGTATTTTTGTAATGCTGGAACTTTATAAACTGCAATCATTGGCATGATGAATAATATCATCGCAATAATCGGCCCTGATAGTTGATCCATCATATCTAAGATACTTGGGTTTTTAACAGCACAAAACCAAATAGCAAAGAACATGATAGCAACACCAATTTTGTCAGCGTTTTTCAGCGACAAACTTGTTTGTTTAGTAACAAGCCCATTAAAGCTTTCTCTTGCTCCTAAAAAATGACCTAAGAAAGATGAAGTGATAGCAATAAACGCGACTAGCGGGCCAAAGGTGGCAATAAATGAGTTGTCAGTAACATTAGCTAAGTATGATAACACGGATACGTTCTGTGCTTTAGCTTGCAGCATTTGCTCTGGCGTTAAAGAGAGTACACAGGAGAATACAAATAACAACACAAACACAATTAGCAGTAAGCTAGTACGCTTTAAAATCGCTTCAGACTTAGCTGTTGCTTGCTTACCATAATGACCTCGTTGTACGTTTACAAAGCTTGAAATCGCCGCTGCGTGGCTAAATGAGAACACTATTATAGGAATTGACAGCCATAGTGTTTTACTAAAGCCTACAAACTCAGGAAAGGCCATATTTGGTACTTGCCAACTAGGGATTAGATACAAAGATAGAAACAGTAAAATCCCTACTAACGGATACACTAAAATAGCAAAAGCACGCAACATTAGCCTTTCACCACCGAGCATCAAGCTGATCATACTGGCAACTAAAACTCCTGAAAGCAATACTCTAGAAGGTGCTTCCATACCTAATTGGTTTACTATAAAACTATCAACAGTATTGGTTAGGCCAACACCATAGATCAGTAAAATTGGAAATATTGATAAAAAATACAATAATGAAATTAATCTACCAGCATTCACACCAAAATGCTCTTCAACCACATCGGTAAAATCAGCATCTTTGTTCTTTGATGACAATACAAAACGCGCTAAACCACGGTGGGCTAAGAAAGTCATTGGAAACGCTAAACACGCTAAAATGATCAGCGGCCAAAAGCCACCAATACCAATATTAATTGGCAAAAACAAAATACCGGCACCGACTGCAGTACCAAAAAGACTCAACACCCATTGGGTATCATGAAAGTTCCATTTAGATTTACTTGTTGTCACTGCGTCAAACTGCGCAGCATCAGTGGAAGAGTTCATGCACTTCACCTATTAGTATAATAATTTGGCAAGAGCATATAGAAATCAACACATTATTTCAGTTTTTGGCGACATAATTAACTAAATATTACAACCTATTTTGTAATTACTGAGTTACTTACTGTCATGAATTTGAAACAGTCATAAAATCAAAATTCTTTAGCTGATAGAGGAAATAAATTTGCGAGTTTCGAGTTTCGAGTTTCGAGTTTTACAAAAATAAACTTTTCGCGCCCTATGTCAAACGTTCGCTAACTTTACTCTCGCTAACTCACATTTTAAACGTAAAAAAGCCCGACTATTTCTAGTCGGGCTTTCTCAATTTGGAGCCTGGCAATGTCCTACTTTCACATAGCAAATGCTAC
>NZ_JACJEW010000042.1:0-38868 GCF_014164315.1 Pseudoalteromonas sp. SG44-1 | reverse complement strand
GCTTACCGCTTACCGCTTACCGCTTACCGCTTACCGCTTACCGCTTCAATCCCTATTAAACTGCAGCTCACATAATTTTTGATAAAGTGGATTACTCGCTAGCAATTGTTGATGAGTACCTGTTGCGATTATCTCTCCGTGCTCCATTACCACAATAACATCTGCATGTTTTACTGTGGCGAGGCGGTGGGCAATGATAAGCGTAGTACGGTTTTGCATTAAATGTTCAAGCGCAGCTTGTACATAATGCTCACTTTGCGCATCTAAAGCGCTGGTTGCTTCATCGAGTAACAGTATTTCTGGGTCTTTTAATATCGCTCTTGCTAATACAATTCGTTGTTTTTGGCCGCCTGATAAGCGCACCCCTTGCTCGCCTAAAAAGCTCTCGTAGCCGTTAGGTAATTGTGCAATAAATTCATCCGCGTGAGCATGCTTAGCGGCAGCATATACTTGTTCGTCGCTTGCATCTGGGTTGCCATAACGAATGTTATGCATCACATCAGAGCTAAATAAAATCGGGTTTTGTGCCACCATGCCCATGCTGTTTCTGAGTGTATTAAGGGATAGATCTTTGATATTAATATCATGAAACTTAATGTCGCCACCAGCAGGGTCATAAAAGCGTTGTAGTAATTCAAATAACGTGGTTTTACCAGCACCTGACGGACCAACGATTGCTACTGTTTGGCCTTGTTCAATCGTTAATGAAATAGTTTTTAAGGCGCTCACATCAGGACGAGATGGATAATTAAAGGTTACTTTATCAAGACTAATGGCTGGAGCGTTAGAGTTGTTATTTAATAACTGATCTTGTGGTACTGTAGGGTTCGTGATCTCACTTTTAACCGCGAGCAGTTCAAGTAACCGCGCCGCAGCGCCCGCTGCACGTTGTAGCTCGCCATACACCTCCGCAACGGTTGCTACCGACATCGCGACCATAATGGCGTAAAACACAAATGCACCTAACTCACCGCCAGTCATTGTGCCTGCCAGTACATCACTGCCACCTACCCAGAGCATCACGCTAATTGCGCTAAAGGTCAAAAATATTACTGCAGCAATTAAAAATGAGCGCTGTTTAATACGGCTTTTCGCAACGTTAAAGGCTTTTTCGGTCTCTAGTGCAAAAGCGTGTTGTTCGCGTTGTTCGTGGCTATAGCTTTGCACTACTTTAATATTTTGAATTATTTCTCCCGCATAAGTGCTGATATCGGCAATCGCATCTTGGCTGGAGCTGGCAAGTTTGCGTACTTTTTTACCAAAAATCATCATGGGTACTAACACCAGCGGCACACAGGCAACTACAACTAAAGTGAGTTTTAAGTTAGTAAATAACAACATGGCTAAACCACCGACTAGCATCAGAGCGCTGCGCAGTGCCATTGAAAATGACGAGCCAATGATTGATTGCAACAAAGTGGTGTCGGTTGTTAAGCGCGACATTAATTCGCCACTGCGGTTTTCTTCAAAGTAACTCGGGTGCAGGGTGACTATGCGATCAAATACCGCTTTACGAATATCATTACTGACGCGCTCACCAATCCATGACATTAAATAAAAACGGCTGAATGTTCCTATGGCTAATAAGCTGATCAAGCCAATTAGCACGATTATGGCTTGTTTTAATTGTTCTTGAGAGCCCGCAATAAAGCCGTGATCAATAACAAATTTAACTCCTTGGCCCAATGATAAATTAACCCCGGCAGTAACAAGTAATGCTGCAAGAGCTGCAAAAACCACCCATTTATACGGCTTAATAAACTGAAAAATAGGAATTAAACTACTAAAAGCAGCTTTGTCTTTTTGCTCGGTTTTACTATTGCTCATAGTGGATTCTTTTAGATGAATAGGGTATAGATATGGTTACTTAAATCATAATTTCAATAACTAACTAAGGGACTAACCATGACAACTGAAAAAGTAACGGGCGAATTTAACGTTAAACTCAATCCTATTGAAGGTTATGCAAAGGGCATTGATGGCGTAAACCTGGGTCGTATGTCGATTGATAAAACGTTTACAGGTGAGCTTGATGCAACCAGCACTGGCGAAATGCTCAGTGCCATGACCGCAACTCAAGGCAGTGCCGGTTATGTGGCAATTGAACAAGTAGTTGGCACACTTGCAGGTCTTCAAGGCAGCTTTGTGCTGCAACATTTTGGCACTATGGATAAAGGCCAAGATTCATTAATTTTAAACGTGGTGCCAGATTCTGGCAGTAATGAACTTGCAGGCCTTAGCGGAAAAATGGCAATTCGCATCGAAGCAGGTATACACATTTATGATTTTGAGTATCAATTATAAGCGATACAGCCATGCAGAAAATAATTGAGTTTAAAAAGCAGCGTGGCTTTTTTAGAGGCGGTATTGATATTGACGCACTTAATGAGCGAATTTATCAATTAAACCAAGATGGCTGGAAAGTAATAAATGTTAGCGCCTCTACAGGATTATACGGCCAAGTTTATGCATACATCTTACTTATTGAAAATGAAGAACTATAAGGAATATAAATGACGTTATCACTGTGGCTAAGCTTAGTCGCCATTTGTATGATGGGTGCAATGTCTCCTGGGCCAAGTTTGGCTGTGGTGTTAAAACACAGCATTCATGGCAGTATGAAGAACGGCATGTTGGCAGCGCTGAGTCATGGTGTTGGCGTCGGTTTTTATGCTGCAGCATCGTTACTTGGTCTCGGTGCACTAATGTTGCAATTTCCTACTGTGTATCAAGTGTTAGTTTACTTAGGTGCAGCGTACTTGGCATATTTAGGGGTTAAAATCTTATTAGCCAAACCAAGTAATAGTGAGTTAAAAGTGGCTCAGCAAAGTGGCAGTGCAAAACAAGCCTTGCAAGACGGCTTTGCTATTGCGTTTCTAAATCCTAAATTAGCGGTATTCTTTTTAGCCCTGTTTTCACAGTTTATAGATCCTGCCAATCTCAGCTTTAAGGTCGGTTTGATTATGTGCTTAACGGTTTTTACTATTGATACTGGCTGGTATCTGATTGTTGCAGCATTGACAGAGCTTTCAAAGAAGCGCTTTGCTTTTACTAAATCATCCCCATGGTTTGATAAAATATTAGCGGTGATTTTTATTGGTCTAGCAATAAGGGTGGTGCTAATGGTGTAGTTTATTAAACTTAACTAATCCTTACTACTTCCCTTTAAAGCTGTTTTTAGCAATTTCTAATTCACCTGTGTAATAGTGGCTTATGACTGAGTTATTCCGTTAGTCAGTCGATTTATTTTACGTTATCTACATGATCGCAGCACTTCTAAACTAAGTTCCTCACCTTGCTAGCTATTGACCTTACTGCTGCATACGTATTCATCACACTTATTTTACTTTTTAGTTACACTTTATTGGTTTTATTTTATCCACAATTTCAAAACAAACAGCACACAATTATAAAATCAATAGGGTAGAAAGCTCATGGGGAAATTCAAACTAAGTGCGTTAATGCTCGCAATGTTTGCAGCCAGCAGTGTATTAGCTGCGGTTGAAAGTGACGCGCAAAGTACCGTAAAAAAACCACAACTAGAAGAAGATCTTGAAGTCATTGAAGTGCGTGGCTTTAGTCGTAGTTTAATCCAATCACTTAATCAAAAACGCTTTACTGATATGGTATCTGAGCAGTTATCGGCGGATGACTTAGGTGCTTTGCCTGATGTATCTATGGCTGATGCGCTCACTCGGTTACCGGGGATCTCAGCGGTACGAACCGGCGGGCAAGCGGCAGAAATCAACATTCGCGGTATGTCCGGTGGATTTGTATTTTCAACTTTAAATGGCCGTGAACAGGTATCAACTAGTGGCAGCCGTAGTATTGAGTTTGACCAATATCCGTCTGAATTGATCAGCTCAGCAGCCGTGTATAAATCACCAAAAGCATCGCTTATCGAAGGTGGTGTTGCTGGTACGGTAGAACTGCAAACAGCTAGCCCGCTTGATAATGATCAGCAACATAAGTTTGTGGTTAACGCTAGAGGTATGTACAACGACCGAGCGTCAGAGGTGAACGATGCCACTGAGTTTGGCGACCGCATTAGTTTTTCCTATCAAGGTAAATATCTTGACGATACTTTAGGTGTCGCACTTGGTTATGCACGGTTATTTCAACCCAGCGTAGCAACACAGTTTATTGGCCTTGCCTATAACGATAATAAAGACGTTGATGGTGTTGCAAATGATACTAATGGCCCCGAACTTAAACCTGAAAATGAGTATATCAGCGAAGGTTTTGAGCTTCAGCATTTAGGTGGAGAAGAAACCCGTAACGGTTATATGGCGGCGATTGAATGGGCACCGGTGGATAATTTTAAATTAAAAGGGGACGTGTTTTTATCACGCTTTGATACTGAGTCATTTGCCCGTGGGTTACGAGTGAAATTAGGTGGCCCAACGGCCACTTATACAAACGCTCAGCTAGAGGGAAATTCAGTAGTTGGTGCCTCTGTTAATCGTACTTCAAAAGGCTACACTCGCGTTGAAATTGTCAATGATGATAACCAAGACTTTGATGAAGTAGATAGCTACGGTGTTAACGCCGATTGGCAAGTGACAGAACGTTTAAACGTTAATGTTGATGTGTCGCTGTCACGGGCTAAAAGTAACTTTCGCAATGGCTTATTGTGGGCGTTGGTTGCCGAAGACGCCTCAGCCGAAGAACCTGTGTTAGATAAAAACGTATCAATAAACTACCAACTTAATGGTTTAAATTTACCTGATGTAGGCTTTAATCAAGCGGCTGCATTTAGCGATATCGACCGAGTAATGGTTAGTAAATACGGTATTTACCCTTATCAAAATGAAGATGAAGTAAGCGCTTATCGTCTTGATTTTAAATACGAGCTGAATAACAGCTGGTTTAGCTCTGTTGAATTTGGCGCGCGTTATTCAGATCGCGAATACAGCAATAACCGCTCAGTGTTTGAATACGGTAATGATGGTGATTTTTCAGTGAGTGAGCCGCCACTGCGTTTAACCAATGACATGGTAAATGTCGTTGACTGGGAAGGTGACTTTAGTTATTTCCCATCATATTTGGCGATTGATTTAGACAAAGCGCTTAATGCTTGGTTTCCTGAAGGCGCACCAGAGCCAGTTAAAACTTGGGGTAATGCAGATGGGGTAGTTGACTCGCAAGGTTACACCACTAACTACTCATGGACCATGCTACAAAGTGGCTCAGTGTATGAAGAAGTGCTTTCAGCCTACGCCATGCTTAATATTAATACTGAAATTGGTACTATGCCAGTACTGGGTAATATTGGTATTCGCCGTGTTGATACCGACCAATCGGCCACTATTTTAGAAAATGTTAATGGCGATTTATCACTCGGTGCACAAAACATTACCGACAGTATCGGCATCATAAATAAAAATTATTTACCTAATGTACTTGGCACAACTTATACCGATTATCTGCCATCCCTTAATTTAAACTTTCAGCTAACGGATAATACGCAATTACGCTTTGCGGCGGCTAAAGTAATGTCGCGCCCACCGATTAATCGCCTAGCGGGGGACGCCAGTGCGCAGGCTGATAAAACCAGCGGCAAAATTAACGGCTCAAGTACCAATAATCCATTCTTAAAACCATTTTATGCCGACCAATACGATATCTCTTACGAGCATTATTTTGATGAGTCAGATGGTGCGCTAGTGATCGCAGGTTTTTATAAAAACATCGATTCGTTTATCGATACCATCGCCATTGAAGGGTTTGACTTTAAAGGTAATGGTTTTAACGTCCCTGACTATATAGAAAATCCAGTCAGTGGTGAGCAAGTTGCCACAACTAACGGCACTTACACAACGGCGGTAAATAACGCCAATGGCGGTTATATTCGCGGTATTGAACTTGCCTACACGCAAGTATTTTCGTTTTTACCCGCGCCGTTTGATGGCCTTGGGTTTAACGGTAGCTATTCATACACCGAGAGCGAAGTTGAATCTATCACCAGCTTAGGTGGTGAAACGGTTACACAAGGTTTACCTGGTTTGTCTAAAAACGTGTTAAACGGCACTTTATTTTACAGCTTAGATAATTTTGAAACCCGCCTTAATGTGCGTTACCGCTCAGACTTTGTTTCAGAGCAAGTGGCGATCAATGAGCAAGTGGTTAATTTTGATGCCGAGACCGTGGTCGATTTTCAAACCTCTTATCAATTTACAGACTCATTTGGCATGTTGCTACAGGTTAATAATCTTACTGATGAACCAACCCAAAGTTACTTTGGCAATGAAAACATCACCGGTACTACCCAGTACTTTGGTCGTCAGGTTTATTTAGGTTTTACCTATAGCCACTAATAGCAAATTGGAGCATAAATAATGAATAAAATAACTAAATTGACTCATTTGCTATTAGCAGTGAGCTTAACACTACTGTTTGGCTGTGGAGGCTCAGGCAGTAGCGATGTAAAAGCAGGCCAAGCCTTATTGACTTGTGATGTACCGCAAGTCCCTAATGCAGCAGGCACTCAATGTGTTGCTCCTGAGCCTATCTCTTGTGACGCACCGCTGTTTCCAGATGCAAATAATGAAAGCTGTACCAGTGGCTATAACCCCGACTTACCAGACCCAGTGGTATTCGCCGGGGAAAATGAAGCCGTATTATTTTATAAACGTGATAAGAATGAAGGGTACGAAGGCTATCGTTTACACTCTTGGAATACCGACGGCTGTGATGCTTACGCGCCGCCGTTTGATGCCACCGATTGGGCTAATGGCCATGAATATAATGGTGTCGATCCAAACTATGGAGCTTATTGGATTGTCGCGCTAAAAGACGGTTATACCGAGTGCGCTAATTTTATTATTCATATTGGCACAGAAGGTTCAGGTAAAGCCCATGGTGATGTGGATTTAACCATGCCACTGATGCAGGACGACGAGCGTTTTGTACGTATGAACTTTACCTTTGATGGTGAGCCAACAGTATTTGAATACCCAGTAGAAGCGCTTGGCGAACGCCCGGTTGCAATTGACGGTGCATCAGCACACTGGATTGATTTAAATACTGTGCTGTATAAGCCAAGCAATGAGCTTACGCAGATTATTAAGCTGCATTCATCAGCTGCTGCCGATTTGGTTGTTGATGTTGATACTGGCTTAAATGGTGAAACCGTTGAATTAATGGCAACGAGTTTAACCGATGCACAAGCAGCGAAAGTACCGCACTTAACAGATTGGACTGCCTATCAAGGTAATTGGGATGCCGCTACTGCAAAACAACTTATAAAACAACAGCTCGTTGTAGCGGGCTACGATGCAGAAGGCAAGCTACTTGAAGCAAGTTTTGTGCAAACCGCCAAAGCCCTTGATGCACTTTACACCCAAGGTGAAAACGACGCAAATGAAGCCATGCTAGGCGTGCATTATAATAACAATGCAATTGATGTTTCAGTATGGGCACCAACCGCTAGCAATATGATGCTTAATGTATTTGACGCCGATAAAGCACAAGTACATAGCACTGCCATGACGTTAGACAGCAATACAGGTATTTGGTCAGTGAGTTTAGACAGCAAATACGACCGTCATTATTACCGCTATGCGTTTGATGTTTACCACCCTACTACTCAAGCGATTGAAAGTTTATGGAGTACCGATCCTTACTCACTGAATGTATCAAGCAATGGCCTGTATTCGCAGTTGATCAACTTAAATGATGACGATACCAAACCACAAGGCTGGGATGAGCGCAGTGTACCAACAATTACCAACCCGGAAGATGCCATTATCTATGAAGGTCATGTACGTGATTTTAGTATTCGCGATACGTCAGTAAGCGCAGCAAACCAAGGTAAATATTTAGCATTTACTGAGCTTGAAAGCATCCCTATGCAGCACCTTAAGCAACTAGCTGACAAAGGTTTAACGCATTTTCACTTACTCCCTGTAACAGACATTGGCACCATTGAAGAAGATGCGGATAAGCGCGTTGAAATCATTGACACCCTTGGTAAGTTATGTGAGCGAATAGACG
The DNA here is from genome assembly GCF_014164315.1 of Pseudoalteromonas sp. SG44-1. Classification (NCBI taxonomy): domain Bacteria; kingdom Pseudomonadati; phylum Pseudomonadota; class Gammaproteobacteria; order Alteromonadales; family Pseudoalteromonadaceae; genus Pseudoalteromonas; species Pseudoalteromonas sp. SG44-1. The sequence continues at coordinate 30,873 of NZ_JACJEW010000042.1, read as the reverse complement.
ATGCCGCCGATGCTTGTAAAATCGAAAATAAAAACAGTATCATTGCTGATTTAATGCAAAGCTACTTTCCGGGTTCTGATGATGCTCAAGCACTTGCCAGCGCGATGCGTGATTTAGACGGTTTTAACTGGGGTTACGACCCGCATCACTTTATTGCCCCAGAAGGTTCGTATGCATCAAGCAGTGAAGGGGTTGCCCGGGTTAAAGAGACACGCGCCATGGTACAGTCACTTCAAGAGATCGGCCTTCGCGTGGTTCTTGATGTGGTATACAACCATACAACGTCATCAGGCATTTGGGAAAAATCAGTGTTTGATAAACTCGTACCGGGTTATTACCACAGATACAGCGAAGTAACGGGCGATATCGAGCGTTCAACCTGTTGTGAAAACACCGCGACTGAACATGTAATGATGGATAAATTTGTTAGCGATTCACTAGTCATACTTGCTCGCGACTTTGGCTACGATAGCTTTCGCTTTGATGTTATGGGGCACATGCCTAAATCATCAATTTTAGCAGCGCGTGAAGCGGTGCAAGCTGTTGACCCTGACAACTACTTTTATGGCGAAGGCTGGGATTTTGGTGAAGTCGCTAATAACCGATTGTTCACTCAAGCTAAGCAAGCTGATATGGCAGGCTCTGAAGTTGGCACATTCAATGACCGCATCCGTGAAGCTGTGCGCGGTGGGGCTATGTTTAGCAATAACCCGACCGATGGTAATTTAGCAGACCAAGATACTCTGCGTTTATCACTGGCGGGTAATTTACAAAACTATATCCTGAAAGACTTTAAAGGTAATTCGGCAAAAGGTAATAGCTTTAGCTGGAATACGCAGCCGACGGTTTATGCTTTAGACCCTGCTGACAGCATTAACTACGTATCAAAGCACGATAACGAAACCTTATGGGATCAACTGCAATATAAACATGCAACAAGTATGAGTATTGAGCAACGAGTGCGTGCGCATAATATGGCATTAGCAATTCCGTTAGTAAGCCAAGGTATCCCGTTTATGCAACTTGGGGCTGATTTACTACGCTCAAAATCAATGGATCGTGATAGCTACAATGCAGGGGATTGGTTTAATGCGGTAGATTTAACGAAAGAAAATAATAATTGGAATATTGGTTTACCTAATGCTGAGAAAAACCAACAGAAATGGCCTGAAATCATTAAGCTCTCAGGTAATCCACAAGCTGCTGCACAGCCGCAAGATATAGCTTACGCAGGGGATGTGTTCCAAGAGTTTTTAGCTATTCGTAGTAGCAGCCCATTATTTAGATTAACCACAGAGCAAGATGTTATTGACCGTGTAGGTTTTCACAATGTTGGTAAAAACCAGCAACATGGTTTGATTGTAATGAGCATTGATGACGGTCAAGGTTTTGCAGATTTAGATAACCAAGTTGACGCGCTCGTAGTAGTAATTAATGCAACTGAGCAAGCGCTTTCACATACAGTACCAACCGCTGCTGGGTTTGAATTACATCCAATACTTAAAAACAGCACCGATAGCAGTATGTTTGGAGTGAGTTTTACTGCCAGTGAAACCGACGGTACATTTACAGTCCCAGCTTATACAATCGCGGTATTTGTAAAACCACAAGGCGAGAACCAAGGTGTAGGCTTAAGTGCGAATGCAACAGTGGGCGCGCCAGACGTAGTGCCTTTTGGCAGCACCACAGTATATGTGCGAGGTAGTTTAAATGATTGGGGCACAGCTGACAGCTTTGAGTATATGGGCAATAGTGAATACCGTATCGCTATTACTTTAACTGCGGGAGATTATGAATTTAAAATTGCCTCTGAAGATTGGTCGAGTGTGGATTTTGGCGCGCTGTCTGATGCTGATAAAGCAGTGTTGGAAAATCAAACCGAGCCTTTAATGCGCAGTGGCGCGAATATGACCTTTAATGCCGCAATTGATGCAACTTATGTATTCTCGTTTGATGCCAGCGATAAAGACAATCCAACGCTGAGAATTTATAACGAAGAACGATTCGTTGGCACGCCTGTATTTGTTCGTGGCAGCTTAAATGAATGGGGCACCAGTGATGAGTTAATCTATCAAGGTAAAGGCGTTTATACCTTTACTAAAATACTCAGTGTAGGCAGTTATGAATTTAAAATTGCTTCTGAAGATTGGGATACCGTTGATTATGGTTCCGGTGAAGCGGATGCAATCGTAACCGTTGCCGAAGATAAGTTATTAGCTGTTAAAGGCGCTAATATGACGATGGATGTTGCAACCGAGGGCGAATATCAGTTCATTTTTGATGCCAGTGATTTGAATGCACCCACGCTGAGTGTATTTAATGCGCAAATGTTTGCAGACACTCAAGTTTACTTACGTGGCAGCTTAAATGGCTGGGGTACCGACAACCCCCTAATCTATCAAGGGAATGCTATTTATAGTACATCACTTGATTTAGATGCCGGTGATTATGAGTTTAAAATAGCCTCTGAAGATTGGAACACTGTGGACTACGGCGGGGTAGGCGATGCACCAATAGTTAATATTAACGAGATAATGTTGCTTGAAGTGATAGGTGGCAATATAGCGCTGAGTATTACCGAATCAGGTAATTATACGTTTAAAGTGATTGGCCCAGATAAGGACAATATGAACCTACTTATTACTAAACAGTAGTGATTATATTTTCCTAGGCTTAAGCTGAGCATAACCCTGTATGCTCGGCTTTTTTAGTGCCTACTTATTTAAAATTTCATTAAAAGGCTTAACCTGAACTCGGGTGAATGTTTTTAATGCACTGATTTTAAGCATTTTTATTTAACTTAAATTGTTTACGGCTATACATAAATAGCATGATGCCAGGAATGTATAAAATAACAGATAGCAGCAGCGTGTTTAGCCCCGCAGCATATACTAACCATAGTCCATAAATACTGGCACCAAAGCCCATCAGCTTAATAGCAACAGAAAGCTTTTTTGCAAAGACTACTTTTACCATGTAAGCGGCCACTAAAAAGTAAGGCACTAATATCATGGACGTAGAAACAAGAACTAAGGTGTTATAGCTTTTACCAGTAAATAAAATAAGCACTAAGCAAAGCTGAACAGTTAGGCTGGTTAAGGTCAGTGATGCAATAGATGTCCCATTGCTATTTTGTTGCTTAAATATGTTAGGAAATGCGCCATATTTGGCTGCGCTGTTAGGTACTTCTGCAGCATAAATAATCCAACTTAAATAAGAGGCTAATACAGACACAATAAGTCCCGCGCTAATAATAACTTTACCACTGGTCCCTGTTATCATTGCCATAATACCTGCCATTGAAGGGTTACTAAGCTCTGTAATATTGGCCTGACTCATTAACCCAAATGCCAACATAGTGATGGCTATATATAAAATTAGCGCAGCAATCACGCCTATAAATGTGGCAAGGCCTATGTCTTTACGGTTTTTAGCTCGAGCCGAAAGAACTGCCGCACCTTCAATGCCAGTAAACACCCATAAAGTAATTAGCATAGTGTTTTTTACTTGTTCAATAAAATCAGTTTTCACGCTGACATTACTTTGATTTGCTTTAAATATTGCGGGGTCAAAGTACGCGTAAGCAAAGCCTATAAATAATAATAAGGGTATCACTTTAGCTATGGTGCCAAGTAGGTTTACAAAAGAGGCTTGCTTAATGCCTCTAACAATAATGAAATGCACAGCCCATAAAATAATAGATTCACCGATAAAGGCTGCAAAAGTATTACCATCGCCAAATAGAGTGCGTTCTGGGGTATCAATAAATGCACCTAAAGCAGCAAACGCCACAACTAAATAACCAACAACACCAATGGTGGCACACAGCCAATAGCCCCATGCAGATAAAAATCCAGCAAGCTCGCCAAAACCTTCTCGGGCATAAATATAAATACCGCCATCAAGTTCAGGTTTAGCGCGAGAGAGTTGCAAAAAACATCCAGCAAGTAGCAAAATACCAACACCAGTAATAAGCCAGCCAACTAACACTGCATTTACGCCCGCAACTTCAGCCATATTTTGTGGCAAACTAAATATACCCGCACCCACCATGGCGCTAAATACCAGCGCGGTTAGCGCTACTAATCCAATTTTATTTTCTTTCATTTGACTGCTTATACTGTGTTAATTACTAACCTTTTAAAGGCGCAAAGTGATGGTTTAATTGGGCTATATGCTCAGGTCCAATACCACAGCAACCTCCAATTAGGGTGGCGCCTTGTTGATGCCACTTTTTAGCCCACTCTAGATATGAAAGAGGGGTTAGATCTTCTCGTACTTCATCTAAACCTTCGTTAGCCATAGCTTCTTTAGTTTGTGGTGCAAATGCATTCGCATACGCACCTATTTGTACGTGCTCTGCCTGCAGGTCTTTTAAAACATCTAAGGTTACGGTTAAAGCATGCTCAATAACCTCTGGTTGGCAGCAGTTAAATAAAATGCCCGTTACCTTTGCATTTAGCATGGCAGTTACTGCATCTTTTACAGATTCTCCTGAGCGCAGAGTTGCTTGATTACTTGGTTGTTCATCTTCAAGGGTAAAAGCAACCCATACCGGTTTTTGGTTGTTGCAGATCTGGTTAATTAACGTGTTTATATCTAGCGCTTCTTGAATAAGGCTTTGCGTTTCTATTAGCCATAAATCAGCATAAGGCGCTAAACCTTCGATTAAAGGCGTTGCGATACGACTAAGTTGATCAGCTTGGTATAAATCTGGACGATAAGAGCCAAACATAGGTGGTAAACTGGCTGCGATTTTAGTTCCTATATTATTTTGTATTACAGCGTCTTTTGCGGCTTGGCCAGCTGTTGCAGCAAGTGATTTGGCTGATTGTGCAAAGCGCTCTTCGCCAATGTGAAAAGGTACTAACGCATAGCTATTTGTGGTAATAATATTGGCACCACTTTGAATAAAGTTACTGTGTGCTTGGGTTACTTTTTCAGGCGCCTCTATTATGGCAAGCGCAGACCACTCAGGCTGTTGAAAGGGAGCGCCAATGCGGGTGAGCTCTCGGCTCATGCCGCCATCAAGTAAAGTTAAGGTGTGAGTTGTCATTGCGCTTCCTCTGTATGAGATAATCTTGTTGTGGATGTTTAGACGTCTATAAATCCGATTGCGAGAATATAGAACACACGACCTGTTTAAACAACCCTTTGTGTTAATCTTTTAGGTTTATTGGCAATACTTCGTAATAGGGTAACAATTTAGCTAAATTGCATTCAACTCAGTGATCACGTAATTTAAATGTTTAATCAAATTAAGAGTAAGCTATGAGTACCCCTATTTTAAAAAGTGCTAAATTCGACTCTAAAGTAAAATCATACTGGGTAGTGCTTGGAGTTATCACTTGTGTATTGTGTTTGGTGGGAATTCCATTTATCCCATTCGTCGCTTTCATTATCTGGCTGGTGGCAGGGCGAATATTGGCAGCTATGTCAGCTAACTTATTAGAGCGAAAGCTAGTTGTTAAGCGCGGTGTATTTTTCAAAGAAGAAAAATCCATCCCACTTGAAAAAATAACTGACGTCGGGTTAAGCCAAGGTCCACTGATGCGCTTGTTTGGTTTGTACCGCTTGAGTTTTGAAACCGCAGGTCAGTCTGGTCATGGCGCATTAGTATCGTTACTTGGGGTAGTTGATGCCAGTGAGTTTCGCGAGGCAATCTTAACTCAAAAAGATAATCTAACCGCACAGCAGTCAACTACAAAATCGGCTGATCATGAACCACAAAGCCAAGTTGAGCTAATACGCGCACTTACTTACAGTGTGAAAAATATTGAACAAATGTTAGTGACAATGCTGGATGATAAAAAGTGAGAACAGCTTTATATTATACTGTGTTGTTTAGGTTGTTCTCCCCCCACATTACAGTGCCTCTTAACCTCTTTGTGAATAAATCACGTAAAGATTTTTTGTACAAAAACCGTGACTATTAAGCAAATAAGTCATTATTTTTTGGGTGTGATAACGTAAGGCCAATATCTGAACTTTTTCATTAACAGCAAGGGCCTTCTTTTGTTTTAACCCTCCCAAAGTGTCTTATGCTATTAGCTCAAATTATCTCTAAACCTCTTGCCTTGTACCTTTTATGGGTGTAATTTAAAGCGGTTTTATCTGAAAAGGATGCAGCTTTATTAGGGGTCAAAGTAGTTGATTTCTAATAGGACTCTAATTTTGTAGCATATATTTGTGCTACACAAACACATGGAGAGAAGTTAAATGGCTAGTAAAGAGTCAACCGCAGTGATTTGGATGTTGTCAGATTCATTTATCTTAAGTGTGATGTTACTAATCGGTGGTTTTTTAGGTAAAGCTATCAGCCCATTCCAAGTTGTCTTTTTGGTTAATGTAATTGCAGCTTGTGCGGCCATTATATTATTCTCGAAAGGCAAATGGGAAAATATCAAACCCCAAAAAATGAAGCTACATATTTTCAGAGGACTGCTTGGTGTTAGTTCAACAATATGTTTGTTTTATGCTCTGCAATATCTAAGTTTAGCGGAAGTAACCGCGATTAACTTTTTTGTGCCACTTATAACGTCCATTTTGTCGGTGTTTATCTTTAGAGAAAAACCAAAAGCCTATGTCTATATCGCTATTATTTTGAATTTAGCTGGAGTGATGATGCTGCTTTCTCCAAAACTAATGGCGAGCCAAGTAACGCAGCAAAACCTCTATCTAGGATTGATCTTTGCACTGTCAGCGGTAGCTATTTTAGTCATTTATAATATTAATTTAAAGAAAATAGGCAATGCAGAGAAAGTTGTGCCTCAAATGGTTTTTGCTCCCCTCTATTCGGCGATTATCTTATTACCCGTCGCTATTTTTGTGTGGAAACCTTTAGGTACAAATAGTGCTCTACTAATTATGCTATATGGTGGGCTCCTTATTACTAAACTTGCAGCACGTTTTTTCGCTTTTAATAAAAGTGACTTATCTAAGCTAATGCCGCTTGAATATGCGCAAATTCTATTTTCTAGTATTTTGGGCTACATTTTTCTTCAACAAACTCAAACTTTATTGGGTATCGCAGGCATTGTATTGATCGTGCTATCAAGTATCGCTCATGTTTTATTCATGCACTTTGAGAGGAATAGCGACACTAAGAATATGAAAGGAATTACCAATGATTAAAGTCGTAACGCAAAAATTCCGGCGATCAAGTGATCGCCGGGCTGTTTTAATCTTTCATCTAAAGCTTTTTCCTAGCACCTAGAATCTTTACCCTTGTATTACTGGCTGACCTGCTAGCATACGTAGTTCTTTACTGCGCTCGGTTTGCATTTCGTATGAAGCGGTTTTAATGCTGCTCACGTAATTCCACTTAGCGGTGGCTTGCTCTGGGGTAAAAGTAACGGTTAAGTAGCCACGATCTACGAGGTTGTTATAGATTAAATCATTAACCAATAATGGGATTACTTGCTCCATTTGTGCGGTTGCTTCTGGCCCTTGCGTATTCAGTGCTAGATATTCTTCAAGACCAGGCGAAGACACAGAAGAGGTAGCAAATTCTACACCGGCATTTTGTGACGCTGCAATTGGGTTTGCAGCATCAGTAACTAATTGCCCAGCCCAACCGTTATGAGTATCACCCGCTAAAACCACTAAGTTCTTTTGTGCGGCAATGGCAGTACCAAGCAGCACTTCACGTTCGTAGGCGTAACCATCCCATGCATCTAAATTGTATGGTGCAGTAGTATCAACTCGGGCACGTTCGACATCAGTAACACTTGGATCGCCTGCAAGCACACGGCCTTTGATTTGTGCAAGTTCAGCAAATAATGCCGATGCTTGTGCTAATAATGCATTTGTGTCGCCGCCATTTGCTTGACTTATTTGTAAGCTCACTAGTAGTTGCAGTACTTCAAACGGCAAATGCATTTTGGTCATCAGTACTTGTTGGCCAAGTACCTGCCATTTTGAGTTTGATGTTGTCATGCCATCAGTGAGCCATGTTAGCTGCTCATTGCCAAGTAATGCGCGCGATGGTGAGCTTAGTGCGTTTGCAAAATCACTTTGTCCTTGTGCACTGGTTAGGTCAAAATCAGCATAGTTTAGCTGTTCATCACGGGCGAGTACACGCGTGTCTAGCATGTATAAAGAGACTAAATTACCAAACTCAAAGCGACGGTAAATTCGTTCTTTATCTGCTACATTACGAATTGGCATCCATTCAAAATAGGCCTGTAGGGCATGTAGCTTACGTTCGCTAAATTCACCTTCGCCTTCATTATGGTTTTCTGCGCCATTTCGCCATGTGTCATTGGTAATTTCGTGGTCATCCCACACAGTAATAAATGCACAGTTACTATGCGCAGCTTGTAAGTTTGAATCAGTACGATAGTGGGCATAGCGGTTACGGTAATCAGCTAAGCTAATTATTTCGTCACTGTTATCTTCTGGCAGTAAACGGCCTAAAATACCAGCATCTTCAGTAGCGTAGCCATCATTGCCGTATTCATAGATGTAATCACCTAAATGCAATACAGCGTCTATGTCTGTTTGCTTGGCTATTTCACCATACACATGGAAAAAGCCTGCGGGGTAGTTGGCACACGATATAACAGCAAATTTCACTTTATCAATGCTGCCTGTTGGTAGTGTTTTACCTGCACCAATAGGTGAGGTTTTGCCATTCGATTTAAAGCGATAATAGTAAGTGGTGTTGGCGTTTAAGCCTTGTAAGTCGACTTTTAGGGTGAAGTCTGTAGCTGCACTTATATGTGTTTCACCATTGTGGCTGATATTAGCAAAGTTAGGGTCGGTTGCTGCTTGCCATTGTACTTTAATGCTGGTGGTTGTTGGATCTAGAGGGGTTACACGAGTCCACAGAATTAGGCTGTCAGCTAATGGATCACCACTGGCAACACCATGAGCAAAGCTTACGTCAAGAATGTCGTCATCTTCATCATCAAACCGACAAGCTGTTAATCCTAATGATAAAACGGCGACACCAAATCCTGCCGCCGAGGCTTTTAAAAAATTTCTTCGTGTAAACGTCATTGCTCTGTACCGCTAAATTTAAAAGTAAGAGCTTATCCGACCAGTATGACTTTTATGTGAAGCTGTTATGCCAATTGCATTAAAATACTTGGCAAACCTGTTCTGCATGACAGGTAATAACGGTGACGTTTTCATAACCAACGCGGGTAAGTGCTTCAGCGCTTAATGTTGCGCGTGCGCCACTGGCGCAGTGTAAGTAAATTGGCCGAGCTGGGTCTTTTTCGATTTCCATTAACTTCATTTCTAGTAAACCTCGGGGAATATTAATTGCGCCGATAGCTGCTTTTGCCGCATGTTCGGCGGGTTCACGTACGTCAATTAATAGCCCTTTGTTGCCAGCAATTTCTTGCTTGGCCTGTGTAGCCTCAATGCGGCGTTGATTTGGCGTAATTATTTTCATTAGATCTGGGATTGAAGTAAGCATGTTATTCCTCGAAACCTAGTTTTTTTAAAAGAGTGATCATCGGGCACCATTTACTAAATGCTGATTGAATTAAGTTTAGAGCAATAAACACTGTAAACCAAATCCACAATGGATCATGAAATTGCTGTAGTAACAATGATATGCAAATCATTACACCTGCTATCAAGCGAAGAGCATCGTTTAGTTTCACGGTTAACCTTAGTAATAGTGACTGTTACTATTTAATATATTAGATAAAGCTACATTAGTAAATTATAATATTAGACTTTTCTAATATAGCTAACTATAATCTGCTGTACTTTGAATATAAGAGTGGAACTATGACTATCGACTTTGCAGCTATGGCTAATAACGTAGAGCATGCTGAGCAGCTATTAAAAATTTTAGCAAATAAAAACCGTTTAATGATTTTGTGCTCTTTGCAGGGGCGTGAAATGAGTGTTTCTGAATTAAATGCGGCTGTACCACTTGCACAGTCTGCTTTATCGCAGCATTTGGCTGCACTACGAAAAGCAAATATTGTTAGTACTCGTCGCGAAAGCCAGACCATCTATTATCGGGTGATTAACGACAACGCACAGGCTATGTTAGCCACGCTCTATGGTTTATTTTGTAAGGAATAACCAAATGGATAAGCTCGACAGTGCAGTAAAAAATAGTCTTAACGGGCGTATTCCTATCATTATTTTTGTAATGGCTGTGTTGCTTGGCATTATGGCGCTGCAGCAAACTCCCCGTGAAGAAGAACCGCAAATAGTGGTGCCGATGCTGGATATTTATGTCTCAGCTCCTAACATTGAAGCTCCCGAAGTGGCAAGGCTGGTCACGCAACCACTCGAGAAGTTATTGGCGCAATTACGCGGTGTTGAGCATATTTATTCAACCACACAAAGTAATGGCACAGTGGTGACATTGCGCTTTACTGTGGGTCATGATCGTGAACAAGCAATCCTCGATACTTACGCCAAACTATATAGTTATCAACATACCATGGCGTCAGTTATTAGCTCATGGCAGGTGCGCCCGGTCGAAGTAAATGACGTGCCGATTGTGATGCTAGGCTTATTTAGTAAAGATCCTAAATTATATAACGACTATGAGTTAACCCGTTTTGCTAACGAAATTGCGAATAGTTTACAGCGCATAGAAAACACCAGTGAAGTTAAAGTGATTGCTGGGCGCAAACGCACTTTAACGGTCAATTTAGATGCGACGGCCCTAGCAGCTCATCAAACTACGCTCAGCGATGTTTATTATGCACTGAGTGTATCTAATCAATTATCTCAGGTTGGCAGTGTTGTTAATGCAGAGCAACAAATCATGCTACAAGCTGGTGATGTGTTACGAACAAAAGCCGCGATTGAGCAGCTTGTTGTAAATGTTATTAACGGCAAAAGTGTTTATTTAAAAGATATTGCAAAAGTACTCGATGGACCAAGTGAGCCTGAAAATTATCAGTGGCTAGCGCAATCTGATACCACACAAGAGCATCCTTTAGTCACCTTAAGTGTTGCTAAAAAAGCGGGCACAAATGCAGTCGCAGTCGCAAATGATGTACACGCGATGATGGCTGATTTAAAAACTAATTTTTTACCTTCGCAAATAGATTACACAATACTTAGAGATTACGGGCAAACCGCTAACGAAAAAGTGAATAACTTAACCTCAAGCTTAGTGTTTGCGGTATTTACCGTAGTGATTTTTGTTGGCGTGTTCTTAGGCTGGCGACCCGCTATCGTTGTTGGTTTAGCTGTGCCAATTTGTTATGGCATAACCTTAAGCCTCGATTTTGCGTTTGGTTACACCATCAACCGAGTAACGTTATTTGCATTGATATTATCACTGGGCTTGCTGGTGGATGATCCGATAACGGGCATTGATAATATTAGCCGTTTTTTACAAAACAAAGGCAATAAAAAACAACAGATTGTCGCTGCAATGAGCGAAATACGTGGTGCATTATTAATGTCGACACTGACCATCATGGTGGCTTTTATTCCTTTGGCTTATATCACTGGCATGATGGGCCCATATATGGCACCAATGGCATTTAATGTGCCTGTAAGCGTGATGGTCTCAACCATTGTGGCATTCTTTGTAACTCCTTGGCTTGCCATGAAGTTATTAAAAGAACCGGTTGTTGAGCACAATGATTTAACTTCCCCTAAAGTAGCTATTTATGAACGCTTATTAACGCCTTTACTGGCCAGTAAAGGGCGCGCAAAACTGATTTTATGGGCAACCTTAGGATTATTTATTATCAGTGCATTGCTGCCCGTGATGCGAATTGTGCCGCTGAAGTTATTGCCGTTTGATAATAAAAATGAACTACAAGTACTGATAGATATGCCCGAGGGGACGAATCTGGAGCAAACAACACTGACCGCTCGTAAAGTACAAGCAATAACATGGCAGCTTAGTGAAGTAAGTGAAATAGCTGCGTATGTAGGGCAACCATCAAGCATGGATTTTAATGGTATGGTGCGCGGTTATTATCGCCGTGAGGCCGCTAATTTAGCTGAGCTTAGAGTATTACTATTAGACAAAGCGCAGCGCGAGCAACAGTCTCATGGTGTCGTGATGCGTTTACGTAAACAGCTTGAGCCATTGGGCGTTAATGGCATTGTGATAAAAGTGGTTGAAGTTCCACCCGGGCCGCCAGTATTTAGCACCTTAGTGGCTGAAGTGTATCGTGATCCGTTTGTTGATACGCAAACCCACCATCAAGCGGCTCAACAAGTTGCACAACGACTGAAGCAAGAGCCCCATGTAGTTGAAGTTGATACAAGTATTGCAGCCACGGCTCCGATGCAGCGCTTTATTACCGATAAAGCCAAGGCGGCTTTGTCGGCGGTATCAACACAAGATATTGCCAATACATTAGCGATTGCATCTGCGGGTAAAAATGTGGGCGTAATGTATGTCAGTGGTGAAACGCAGCCCGTTGATATCAAAATGCAATTACCATATCAGCAGCGAAACCAATTAGCGCAACTGCTTGCTATACAAATCAGAGGTGATAGAGAGCTGGCAAAATCAACTAATGAGTTTGGTTTAACTAGTGCGCCACGACCGTTGGTGGCTTTATCTGAGCTGGGTGAATTTCATAACCTAAATGTCGCAAAACCGATTATGCGTAAAGACCAACGCGAGGTTGTATACGTGATGGCAGAGCTTAATGGCCGTACTCCTGCAGAAATCATTGCGGACGTAAACGCTGATTTAAATGTAAGTAGCGATGATTTTGAGCAAACAAATTGGTTAGCCCGCAGCTTTTTTAATAACGGTGGAACTCAGGCTTGGCAATTACCACAAGGCACGCATGTAACGTTTAGTGGTGAAGGTGAATGGCGGATCACAATTGATGTGTTTAGAGATATGGGAATTGCGTTTGCTTTTGCGTTAACCGCCATTTTTATTATTTTACGAATACAAACGCAATCTGCCAGTTTATCGCTGATTATTATGTCGGCTATTCCACTTACTGTGATTGGTATTATGCCGGGTTTTTGGTTATTAAATCAGTTTGGTGAGCGCTCCATAGCCGGTGCTCCAGAGCCTGTGCTATTCACCGCAACAGCGATGATCGGCATGATAGCACTTGCTGGTATTGTGGTGCGTAACTCGCTTATTTTAGTTGAGTTTATTAATCAAGCTCGCGGGCAAGGGATGGCAATAAAAGCGGCATTGATTGCCGCAGGCACAACGCGGATGCGGCCAGTATTACTGACTGCTGGCACAACTTTATTAGGCAACTTAGTGATTACGTTAGACCCCGTATTTAGTGGTCTTGCTATCGCTATTATTTTTGGCATTGTGGCATCAACATTGTTTTCGTTGTTTGTGGTGCCGCTAGTTTATTATTTAGTGTTTGCGAACACACAAACAACCGAGGATGAAGCTCATGCAAGGTAAATCAAAACTGTTCGGCTCAATCATTGCGTTGCTAGTGATTATTGTTGCTGTGCTTTATATGGCAGGCAGCTTTTCAAATAAACAAGCCGCAGGAAATAAACCCGTATTAGCAACGACATATGAGGGAAAAGTCGCTACCGTTGAGCGGACGGCGATCAAGCGCAGTGAAGATGTTCCCGGTACTGTGATTGCAAAACAAAACACGCAAATTTCGTCACGAGTGATGGCACAAGTGGAACGTTTAAATGTACGTGCTGGTGATAGTGTTGTGCAAGGCGATGTTCTCATTACTTTGCAGCAAGACGATTTTAAAGCGCAATTGGCACAAAGTGATGCGCAAATAAAAGCCATTCAAGCGTCACTTACACAAGCTGATAAACAGCTTAAGCGCGTAACTGACTTATATTCACAAGGGTTGGTATCGGTTAGTGATAATGATGAGGCAAAAGCGAAATTTGATAACTTAACCGCAAGCTTAGCTGTTGCCAAGCAACAGCAAACCCAAGCACAAGTCGCACTTGAATTTACCCGTATAAAAGCGCCCATTTCTGGAGTTGTTGTAGAGCGGTTAGTTGAACCAGGTGATACCGCAGTGCCTGGTTCACCTTTATTGGCACTTTATAATCCACAACAATTACAGCTTGAATTTAATGTACGAGAACGTCAGGCAATTAGCCTCACACTGGGTCAAAGCTTAACGGTCAGTTTGCCTTCACTTAATATAACCGCTGTTGCGGTGGTGAGTGAAATTGTTCCGATTGCCGATAGTGCTGCACGTAGTATGTTAATTCGTTTAGAGTTGCCAACACAATCAAACTTGATGCCTGGTTTATATGCACAGCTTCACTTGCCACTGGATACCGAGCAAGGAATTTTAATTGAGCCAAGTTGGGTGCATGAGTACGGTCAATTAGCCATGGTATATGTTATTAACGAGCAAAAGATTGAGCGCCGCTTTGTTCGTTTAGGGGAGGTGATTAATGCTAAACAGCATATTATCGCCGGGCTTAACGCCGGCGACACATTAGCGGTGGATTTTAAACCTAAATGAAGGTCGCAACTTCATCGAGTGATTTTTTCACCAAGGCATGATTAGGCACAGTAGCATCATCACTTGGGTAACCGACAATGAGCAGCATATAGGGGCGTTCGTTGTCTTTGTCGCGGCCACAAATGTCGGTTAAAAAGCTCATTGGTTTAGGTGTGTGAGTTAGTGTTGCAAGCCCTGCGCGATGTAATGCTTGAATTAAAAAGCCGGTGGCAATACCGACTGACTCATGCACATAGTAGTTGGTGTTTTTATCATCAGTATTTAAGCCGCCTTTCTTTTGGCTGAATACGGCAATTAGCCAAGGTGCATGCTCTAAATAAGGTTTGCTGGCATCAGTGCCTAATGGCTTTAGAGCATCTAACCACTCTTCACCAGCGCGGCCTTCATAAAATGAGCGTTCTAATTTCTCGGCTGCTTCACGAATTTGCTTTTTCACATCACTACTATTAATTGCTACAAAATGCCACGGTTGGTGGTTTGCACCACTTGGTGCTGTAGCTGCCGCTTTAATGCAGGTTTGAATAATATCTTTTGGCACTGGGCGGTCGCTAAAACTACGAATTGTATGACGACGCTGGCTGGTCGTTAAAAACTCATTAGCGCGTTCTAGCATCTGTTCATGTGGATATTCAATAAAGTCTGTAAGTGGTTGGTGGTCATGTTGCTGCATGGCTTTTCGCTTCTTATTAAATGTTGATAACTATTTTTATACCCAGTAGCGAGATTGGGTGCAAGTAATATCTACTTTACAGTCATGTTATTTCCTAAAATAATGATTATTAATTGCACGTTGTATTCACAGATTGTTCAGCTATATTTGCATACAGTATAGTTCGAAATTAAGAATGCATGGGTAGCTAAAAACAAAGCAACATTATTACAAGCACATGCTTTGAATACTCAGCCGAGCATACCGGCAGTCATTATTTAGACATTCAAAAATCATTAGTGCAGGCAGATTTTGTCGATAACTTAGTTATATAAAGTTATCGCTAGTGCAAGCTGATGATGAAAATAACTACCGCAGTATTAAATACAGCTTTGAGTTAGTGTTACTTCAGAATTTAAGTTCACCTCTCCTAAGAGTGAAACCAAGCCGCACTTATTGCGGCTTTTCTGTGGCTCTAAAATGAGTTAACTCGTTTGTAAGCCATTTCTTACTGGTGATTTGTGTATCATCTTCAAGAATAACAGCATAAGGTTTGCCACTCCATGAGCTTTTACTGGCAAGATTCTCAATAAACTCATCAGCGGTTTTAGCGTAGCGTTTGCCTTTGCGGTATTTCATAGCAAGATGATCAGCGGCTTCGGTGCTGGTGTGTTGATCACCGTTACGAATGAAAGTCGCGTTGCTTTGCGCGATAAAGCTGAGCAAATGAGTGACTTCTTGTTCAGCGGTTGCCGCAAAGCTCAACTGACTAACCGTGAGTAAAAGGCAAGCCATCAGCCTGTATATAGTGTGGGTTAAGTCTTTCATCTGTAGCCTCATTTAATCCAAAAAGTTTATTACGTTACCTGTGCCATCAAAAAAAGGTAAAGCTCTGAATAAAACTGATGTGCTAATGCATGTGCTGGTATAACTTTCAGCTATTAATACCTTATTTATTATGTAGAATAATACATCAATAAGGTCAATTAAATTATCATGGCTTATTAATTATCTGATAGGGATACTGTTTTGGTACTTGCATTGAACTTGCCGGGACAATATTTTTTACAAAAATAAAGGTGGAATTATGAACAGCTCAGATCGCGCTATTGACGAACTAGTACTTGGGTTTTGGCGATTATTAGATTGGCAAATTACTCCACAACAGTGTTTAACTTTTCTTGAGCAAGCAATTGAAGCCGGTGTAAGGCACACCGATCACGCTGACATTTACGGTGGATATGGTTGTGAGGCAGAGTTTGGTAAAGCTTTAGCTTTAAAGCCAAGTATTCGTGATGAGATCAAAATTATTACTAAGTGTGGTATCAAACCTGCTTTTGCAAGCTTAGGGTTAGCAGGCCAAGCTAATCATTACGATTCGAGTGCCGCACATATTATTAGCTCAGCACAGCAATCGTTAAAGCATTTTAATACCGATAGATTAGATGCATTACTTATTCATCGCCCTGATTATTTGATGAATGCAGACGAAGTAGCTGAGGCATTCACTACTCTTAAGCAAAATGGTGATGTACTCGATTTTGGTGTATCAAACTTTACGCCATCACAACTAAGTTTATTGCAGTCGCGTCTTGATTTTGAATTGGTGACCAATCAAATTGAATTTTCACCGTATGAAATGCAAGCACTTGATGATGGTAGTTTAGACCAATGTCAGTTACTTGATATTAAACCTATGTGTTGGTCACCTTTGGCTGGCGGTCGCATTTTTGCAGAAAATGATGAAAAAGCGATTCGCCTGCGTCAAGTACTTGAGCAAGTCGGCAGCGAAATTGGTGCAAGTTCTATTGATCAAGTGGTTTACGCGTGGTTATTAATGCACCCAAGTTCCCCATCAGTGGTACTGGGTACTGGCAACATTGAGCGTGTTAAATCGGCTGTTGCCGCTAAGCAGTTAAAACTCAGTCGTGAACAATGGTATCGTATTTGGCAAGGTTCAACAGGGCACAGTGTGCCATAGGAGTTGTAAGTTTTAAGCTATAAGCAGTCTGAGTTGAGGGTAAGTCTTGATATAAAATATGAACTTAGCCGCTTACCAAGATCGAGAAAGGGCCTTACGGCCCTTAGTGTTGCAGCAAGTAACACATTCTTTTTATAGGCTAAAGTCCATTGAAAAAGCAACGTAAGCCTTAATATCACTGTCATCCATATCGGTATCAGATAGACCAAAAGTGAAGCCATCTTTAGAGATAGATACACCGTAATCGATGATATCGTCATCACCAATAAAATCACCAGAGTAGTGGCCTAAGTGTAAGGCCATTTCAGTGCCATTAGTACCAACTGCGAAACCGTAATCTGCAGTCAGGTATAACGAATCACCAAAGTCTGTGCCATCACCGCTTGCGGCTGAAGTTGCAAGAACTGATGCGCCAAAGCTAAAGCCACCCATACTGATGCTACCGTAAATTTCAGAAAAATCAGCGTCTGCGCCAGAAGCTGCATCAGGGTAAGCGTAATAGATGTAGCCAACGTCATAGCTCATATTTTCATTAATATCGCCACCAAAACCAGCATAGAGATCAAGCTCGTAGGTCATTTCATCGGCCCAGCTTGCATTTGAAGCCCAAGTACCAGCATAAAAACCTGATTCGTTGGCATAATCAATACCACCTGAAATTGCAGCATCACCACCGGTTTGTTCTTGACCACGCCATAAGTAGTTTGAAGTTGCTGCGGCATTGGCTGTTACTTCTGCATATGCTGCTGTAGATGTTGCACCCATGAGTACAAGTGTGCTGATCGCAATTGCTGATTTTAGTTTTAACATGTTTGGTATCCTGTTGTTATGCTGATTTTTTGGCTCGCAATTATTAATTAGATTGCAGTCTATAATTGCGGATCCTATTTTTAGTTGTCTACTAGGGTAATAGCACTGCTTGTGCCAAGTTAAATGAAAAGCAATAATTTATATTTAAATTACTTTATAAACAAAGGTATAAATATTTATAGTGAAAGGAGGAGATTGTTTTTTACGAAGCTTGCGCACTTTATTGGTGCGTAAAAAAACCCGCATGCACAACTCAGTTGCAGCGGGTTTTTGTATTTTTTACTGTGGTTTAACCAAAAATAGTACGCATTAGGCTGATTGTTTCGTTCACGCCACGGCCTTTTTGTACTTCGCTGATAATTGAATCACGCTTTGCGCGAATATGCTCAGGCATATCGTCAGCAGCAAGTGCGCGATCAACAAGTATTTCAGCAGACTCTTTACCACGACGCACTTTTCTAGTGCCAGTGGTAGTTGTACGCTTTGGCTTGCTCAATAACTTGATGTAGTTAGAGTTTTCAGGCGTGTTTTTGTCTGCATGATAGAAAAAGCACGGAATTAACGCTTTGATTGCAACAAGTTGTTGATCCAGCTCGCTGTCACCACTTGCCATTTTAAACCAAGACATACTATGAACTGCTTGGACAATATCCTGCCAATAACGCGCAAAGTCACGATTATTTAATTTAGTAATAGCCAATGCTGAACAAAGTGCATCTAAACGGGTGTTATTAATTGGTGTAAAAACATCTGGGCGGCGCATTGCTAATAGACGAGTTGCCGGTGCAAGCGTTGGCTTTTCATTGCTATCAGTAAAGGCTTTTAAATATTTGACCACAAATTCTTGGTAATCAGCTTCAGTTACTTCACCTTCTAAAGGTATATGTGCTAATGCTTCATCAAATAATGCCGGCAGGTCGGCAAGCATTTGATGAAAAGCTTTGGCGCTTTTAGTAGAGCTAAACCATTCGACATCAAAATTATAACTACTTGGATCCAGTGCAGAAGTATGTTTACCACTAAATGCTAATAAATCTTCAGGGATCATCTCTTTCAGTGATTGCTCGCGAATACCAGCTATATAGTTGGCAAGGCGTAACTGTTCATCAAGGGCTAACACATCTTTATGTTGCTCTATAAATACACTAACTACAGGCCAAGGTGCTACGCGTAATGTTTTCAATTGTAAGAAGCTAATTGCTGAAACTAATAAGTCATTAAGCTTTTTTAAAATTGGTAATTGATTGGTTTCGAGTAAATCATGATTAATACGGTCACGGCTAGCATTAAGTAGTTCATAGCACCAACCTAAGAAGTCTTCAGGATGATTTTCTATTTTCACCGCCATCAGGTTTAAGCTGATTTCAGAAGCCTGCTTTAGAATATTTTGATAAATATGGCCTTCTTGTTCGCCTAATGCCATTTGTGAAGGTGAAATGAGCAATTTTTTCATGCCTGATGGTACTCCGGTTAAATACATTTTTCAGTTGTTTAATTTTAGCGCAAAACGTCTTAAAACAACAGGGCTGTGCATCATACCGAAGAATACAGGGGATGCAATCTTGATAAGTTAAATCTGCACAAGATTGCATTTAAAGGGTTTAATCTGCTTATTCAAGTGAAAATAACTGCTCTACAGTAGTTTCAAACTGCCGAGCTATCTTCAATGCAATGATCACTGAAGGTGTAAAGCGTGATGTTTCGACCGTGCTGATTGTTTTGCGTGAAACGGCGCTAGCATCGGCTAGCTCTTGCTGTGAAAGCCCCGCGGCTTTGCGAAATTCAGCTATATGGTTTTGCAGCTAAAGGTATCAAAATGTTTCAGTAACAATTCATATATTCACTGTAGAATGCAGGAAATTGCATTTTTCTTCGTTGCACAATGATTTTAATGCTAACTCCCGCTATGATAAGAACATTATTTGCACATTTGAAAGGACCATCATGAAGACCTTATTTAAAGTTATTGGTGTCATATTATTATTGCTTGTTGCTTTAATTATTGCTGCACCGTTTTTAATTCCAACCGATGCCATTTTTAATAAAGTCTCTGAGCAGGTTGAGCAAACCACAGGGCGTACTTTAACTATTAAAGGCGATAAAACATTATCCGTTTTTCCTTCTTTGAAGCTTGAGCTTGAAGATGTGCATTTTGCCAATATGAAAACTGGCTCACGTGCAGATATGGCAAGCATGCAGCAACTTGCAGTTCATATTCCTTGGTTTTCGCTATTTGGTGGTGAACTTAAACTAGAAAAGTTTGTGATCAATGAACCAAACATTCTGCTTGAAACAGATAAAAATGGTAAAGCTAACTGGCAGTTATTTGATGCAGTAGCTACGAAATCTGAGCAGCAAACTCAAGCAGGTGAGGCAGTCAAACTACCTGAAAAATTTGATATTCAATTAGGTGAAGTAGCTATATATGGTGGGTCGTTTACTTATTTAGATGGTCAAACGGGAGCTAAACAGCAAATTAGCGATTTAGAATTGGCTATCTTACTGCCTTCACTGCATAAATCACTCGAAGTCAAAGGTGGGATCACTTATATGCAAGAGCGCTTTGAGCTTGATGTAACAGTTGATAACCCAGCTAAAGCAATAGCAGGTGATACATTTAATGTGACAACTGATGTCACTTCAAAGTTAGTTGATGTTGAGTTTAAAGGCTTAATAGCCGGTCAAGGTAAAGAGATTCAAGGTCAATTAGCGCTCAGTGGTGATTCAGTAAAAGACATTGCTAAATGGCAGGGAGTCGAGCTGAACGCTAAAGAAAGCGCCTTTAATGCATTTAGTGTTAGCGGCAAAATGCGTATGCAAGGTGATAAGTTCAACCTAGCTGAATTAGTCGCCACTCTTGATGCATTAGAGATCAAAGGAAAAAGCGAGCTTAATTTAGGTAAGCGTTTAGCCGTTAATGCTGACATCGATTTAGGTATGCTGGACTTAAATCCTTACTTACCTGAGGTGGTAGCGCCAGCAGAGAAACCAGAACCTAAAAGTGACGAGCCAGCCAAACCAATTGTATGGGATGACACAAAAATGGATTTAAGTGGCTTAAATGCCTTAGATGCGAATGTGGTGATCCGTTCAAGTGGCTTAAAAGCAAATGAAATCAAACTTGGCGCTAATCAATTCACTGTAAACCTTAACAAAGGCGTAGCGAAAATTAGCCTAGATAAGTTTGCCGCCTACGAAGGTAATGGTAAAGGCACTGTAACAGTTAATGCGAAACAAGCTCCTTACAAAATCAGCACCAACTTCTCGTTAGATAAAATAGACGCACAACCATTGCTGACAGATGCCGCTGGCTTCGATAAGCTAATGGGCAAAGGCTCACTCAATTGGGACTTAGCAACATCAGGTCAGAGCCAAAAAGACTTTATGAGTGCCCTACAGGGTAAACTAGCATTTGAATTTGCCGATGGTGCAGTAAAAGGCGCCAACATTGCTGAAATGGTTCGCAAAGGCAAAGAGCTAATTAAGGGTAACTTTGGTGCAATATCCGAAGGGCTAGATACTGGCTTTGATAATTCCCAGCAAACTGACTTCTCTGCGCTAACGGGTAGCTTTAACTTTACCAATGGCGTAGGTAAAAACACAGATCTGAGTTTGTTAAGTCCATTAGTACGTATTAGTGGTGAAGGGGATGTTAATCTACCCGCAACGACAGTTAACTACCGCTTAGTGACAGGCATAGTCGATTCACTCGAAGGGCAGGGGACCAAAGATGATAGTACCGGCTTTAAAATTCCAGTACGAATCAAAGGACCATTTCATGATGTTGGCATCAGCTTAGATGTAAGCAAAGCGGCAGAAGATGAAGTAAAAGAAAAAGCGAAAGATAAAATTAAAGATAAGTTAAAAGGTTTGTTTGGCAAATAATGCCGATTTTATTCGGTGATAAAACAATCAGGGCATAAAATTGCCCTGATTGTTTTATAATCAATGCTAAAATAGCAAAATATGTTTCATCGACAAAACAACCATCCTCGTTATTCTAAATTAATTAAAAAATAACCTACCACTACCCCCGCAATGCTGATACAATTGCCCGCCCTTGGGAGACAACTAGATTGTTTTTTGAGTGGTTTTTAACCTAAATGTCTTGATTTTAAACAAATTTAAGACAGTTGTAATAACTACACCGGAGGTCATTAACATGATCCAAATGCAAACTCAGCTGGAAGTTGCTGATAACAGCGGCGCTCGCAAAGTGCAGTGTATTAAAGTCTTAGGCGGTTCGCACCGTCGTTATGCAGCGATTGGTGACATCATTAAAGTTTCTGTTAAAGAAGCGATTCCTCGCGGTAAAGTGAAGAAAGGTGATGTTAAAAACGCGGTAGTTGTGCGTACTAAGAAAGGCGTTCGTCGTCCAGATGGTTCTTTGATCCGTTTTGACAGCAATGCGGCTGTTATCTTAAATGATAACTTGCAGCCAATTGGTACACGTATTTTCGGCCCTGTGACTCGCGAACTTCGTAATGATAAGTTCATGAAAATCGTTTCACTAGCCCCAGAAGTACTGTAAGGAGTCAATCATGGCAGCAAAAATCCGTCGTGATGACGAAGTAATCGTTCTAGCAGGTAAAGACAAAGGTAAGCGCGGCAAAGTGCTTTCAGTTGTTACCGAGTCTGGTCGAGTATTTGTCGAAGGCATTAACTTAATCAAGAAGCACCAAAAGCCGGTTCCACAATTGAACCAGCCAGGTGGTATTGTTGAGAAAGAAGCGTCTATTGACGTATCAAACGTTGCGATCTTCAACTCGGAAACGAGTAAAGCAGATCGTGTAGGTTTCAAGATTGAAGATGGTAAGAAATTACGTATCTTTAAATCTACTGGTAAAACTATCTAATAGTTGGAGTAGAATGATGGCGAAACTGCATGAAGTATATAAAGACAAAGTAGTTGCTGAACTTCAAGAGAAGTTTGGTTTCAGCTCTGTCATGCAAGTCCCTCAGATCGAAAAGATCACATTGAATATGGGCGTGGGCGAAGCCCTAGCTGACAAGAAAATTCTAGACAACGCTGTTGCGGATCTAGAAGCAATCGCTGGTCAGAAGCCACTCATTACTAAAGCACGCAAATCTGTTGCTGGCTTTAAAGTACGTGAAGGCTACCCAATTGGTTGTAAAGTAACCCTACGCGGCGAGCGTATGTGGGACTTTTTTGAGCGTTTGGTTTCAATCGCTATCCCACGTATCCGTGACTTCCGTGGTGTAAGTGCTAAGTCTTTTGATGGACGTGGTAACTACAGCATGGGCGTACGTGAACAAATCATCTTCCCAGAAATTGATTATGATAAAGTAGACCGCGTACGCGGTATGGATATCACAATCACTACATCTGCGAAAACAGATGAGGAAGGCCGTGCGTTGTTAGAAGCGTTTAACTTCCCATTCAAGAAATAAGGGTAGGGTTATGGCAAAGAATTCTATGAAAGCGCGCGAAGCAAAGCGCACGAAATTAGTTGCTCAGTTCGCTGAAAAGCGCGCAGCACTAAAAGCTATCATCAGTGATGTGAAAACATCTGACGATGATCGTTGGGACGCGGTACTTAAGCTACAAGCTTTACCACGTGATTCTAGCCCTGCACGTCAACGTAATCGTTGTAACATTACGGGCCGCCCACATGGTTACCTTCGCAAATTCGGCATGAGCCGTATCAAAGTTCGCGAAGCAGCTATGCGCGGTGAAATTCCTGGCCTTAAAAAGGCTAGCTGGTAATAGAATCACGGGAGTAAGACTATGAGCTTGCAAGATCCTATCGCGGATTTGTTTACACGAATTCGTAACGGTCAGTCAGCGAAAAAAGTATCTGTAACGATGCCTAATTCAAAGCTGAAAGTAGCATTAGCTAAAGTATTAAAAGATGAAGGTTATATCGTTGATTTCACAATCAGCGGTGATGTTAAACCTGAGCTTTCTATCGAGTTGAAATACTTCGAAGGCAAAGCTGTTATTGAAAATATCCAGCGTGTTAGCCGCCCTGGTTTGCGTATCTATAAGAGACGTGACGAATTACCAAAGGTAATGGGTGGTCTAGGTATCGCTATCGTATCAACTTCTAAAGGCCTAATGACAGACCGCGCCGCACGTAGTGCTGGTGTTGGTGGTGAAATCATTGGTTTTGTAGCTTAATCGGAGGGGAACTATGTCTCGCATAGCAAAGGCACCAATTAATGTTCCTGCCGGTGTAGAAGTTACATTAAAAGGCCAGGACATCACAGTTAAAGGCAAAAACGGCGAATTAACGCGTACTATCAACTCTGCAGTTGAAGTACAACTTAACGACAACGTTATTACAACTTTACCTCGTGAAGGCGTAGCCAATGCATGGGCACAAGCAGGTACTGCTCGCGCTCTAATCAACAATATGATTGTTGGTACGCATGAAGGTTACGAGAAGAAACTTCAGTTAGTAGGCGTTGGTTACCGTGCTGCAGCTAAGGGTAAAACATTAGATTTAACTCTTGGTTTCTCACACCCAGTTAATTTCGCAGTTCCTGAAGGAATTACGATTGAAACTCCAAGCCAAACAGAAGTTCTAGTTAAGGGCGTAGATAAGCAGTTAGTTGGTCAAACAGCTGCTAACATTCGTGCATACCGTAAACCTGAGCCTTATAAAGGTAAAGGTGTTCGTTATTCAGATGAGAATGTACGCCGTAAAGAGGCTAAGAAGAAGTAAGGTAAGACGATGGATAAAAAAACAGCTCGTCTACGTCGTGCTAAACGCACTCGTAGAAATTATATTGAACAAGGCACAACGCGTCTTGTTATCCACCGCACGCCACGTCACATTTACGCTCAAGTTGTAAACGCTGAGGGTAATGTACTGGCTGCTGCTTCTACTGTTGAGAAAGCTATTAGCGAAACAGTTAAAGGCACAGGCAACGTTGCAGCTGCGCAAGCAGTTGGTAAAGCGGTTGCTGAACGTGCGGCTGACAAAGGCATCGAAAAGATTGCTTTTGATCGCAGTGGCTTTAAATATCACGGCCGTGTGAAGGCGCTAGCAGATGCTGCGCGTGAAGCCGGTTTGCAATTCTAGGAGTAGACAATGGCTAACGTAGAAGCAAAGCAACAACAGCCTGATCTAGCTGAAAAGCTAATCGCGGTGAACCGTGTGTCTAAAGTAGTTAAAGGTGGTCGTATCTTTAGCTTCACTGCACTAACTGTAGTTGGTGACGGCGCAGGTAAAGTAGGTTTCGGTTATGGTAAAGCACGTGAAGTTCCAGCTGCTATTCAAAAAGCAATGGAAAAAGCACGTCGTAACATGATCAACGTAGACCTAAATGGCAACACATTACAGCATCCTGTTAAAGGACGTCATGCTGGCTCTCTTGTGTTTATGAAACCAGCATCTGAAGGTACTGGTATCATCGCAGGTGGTGCTATGCGTGCAGTACTAGAAGTTACTGGTGTGCAGAACGTACTTTCTAAATGTTACGGTTCTACTAACCCGATCAACGTTGTACGTGCAACGATCTCAGCTCTTGAGAATATGAATTCTCCTCAGTCGATCGCTGCAAAACGTGGTCTTCGAGTAGACGAGATTCTGGGGTAAACCATGGCTAATAAAACTGTAAAAGTAACACAAGTAAAGAGCTCTATCGGTCGTTTACCGAAACATAAAGCTACATTACGCGGTCTTGGTTTACGTCGTATCAATCACACTGTTGAGTTAGAAGACACAGCATGTGTACGTGGTATGATCAACCAAGTTTCATACATGGTTAAGGTTGAGGGGTAATTCGAATGCATTTGAATACACTTTCTCCTGCTGCAGGTTCTAAATCTGCTGGTAAACGTGTTGGTCGTGGTATCGGTTCTGGTCTAGGTAAGACTGGTGGCCGTGGTCACAAAGGTCAAAAGTCACGTTCTGGCGGTAAAGTACGCGTTGGTTTTGAAGGCGGTCAAATGCCTATGCAACGTCGTCTACCTAAGTTTGGTTTCACTTCTCGCAAATCTTTAGTATCTGCAGAAATAAACCTATACGAGATCGCTAAAGTTGAAGGCGATGTGGTAGACCTAGGTACGCTACAGGCAGCTGGTCTAGTTAAAAAGAACGTTCTGTTCGTTAAAGTTGTTAAATCTGGCGAAGTTTCACGCGCTGTTACCGTTAAAGGCCTTAAAGCCTCTAAAGGTGCTCGCGAAGCTATCGAAGCCGCCGGAGGCAAGGTAGAAGACTAAGGAAGTACTAATGGCTAAACCAGGTCAAGATACACAAAGTGCACAAAGTGGGCTTTCGGAATTGAAACGTCGATTACTATTCGTATTGGGCGCTATCATTATTTACCGTCTAGGTTCATTTGTGCCAATCCCTGGGATTGACGCCGCTGTACTTGCCGATTTCTTCGAGCAACAAAAGGGCACCATTGTTGAAATGTTCAACATGTTCAGCGGTGGTGCGCTTGAGCGCGCTTCGGTGTTAGCACTGGGTATAATGCCTTACATCACAGCTTCAATTATTACGCAACTATTAACGCATATGTATCCTCCGTTTATAGAGCTTAAGAAAGAAGGTGAACAAGGTCGTAAGAAAATTAGCCAGTACACACGCTACGGCACGCTCTTGCTTGCTACTATCCAATCGATCGGTATTGCCACAAGCTTACCGGGTATGATGGACGGGTTAGTTGTTAACCCAGGTCTCGGTTTCTACTTCACCGCAGTGGTGAGTTTAGTAACTGGTACTATGTTCCTGATGTGGTTGGGCGAGCAAATAACTGAACGTGGTATCGGTAACGGTATCTCAGTTCTAATATTTGTTGGTATTGTAGCTAACCTGCCGTCTGCTATTGGTTCGACAGCCGAAATGGCGCGCCAAGGTGATTTACATGTTTTAGCACTGTTATTGATTGCGGTAATCGTATTCGCTGTTACTTATCTTGTAGTGTTCTTTGAACGTGGACAACGTCGTATCGTCGTTAACTACGCAAAGCGCCAACAAGGTCGTCAAGTATTTGCTGCCCAAAGCACGCATTTACCACTAAAAGTAAACATGGCGGGTGTTATTCCACCAATCTTTGCTAGCAGTATAATTCTGTTCCCTGGTACTATTGCCAGCTGGTTCGGCCAGGGTGAAGGTCCTGTCGCTGATGTGCTACAAGCGATTGCTACAACGTTGACTCCAGGTCAGCCTTTGTATGCAATAGTTTTAGCTGCGGCTATTATCTTCTTCTGCTTTTTCTACACAGCGTTGGTTTTTAACCCACGTGAAACAGCAGATAACCTGAAAAAATCTGGCGCATTTATCCCAGGTATTCGTCCAGGCGAGCAGACATCGAAATACATTGATAAAGTGATGACACGCCTGACATTGGCAGGTGCTTTGTATATAACCTTTATCTGTCTGGTGCCCGAATTCATGACCATGGCATGGCAAACGCCATTCTACTTCGGCGGTACATCAATTTTGATTATCGTTGTTGTGATCATGGACTTTATGGCACAAGTACAGACTCATATGATGTCTCATCAATATGATTCTGTGCTGAAAAAAGCGAACCTTAAAGGCTACGGTCGATAAGGTCAGTTTACGGAGTTGAGCAATGAAAGTACGTGCTTCCGTTAAGAAAATATGCCGTAACTGTAAAGTTATTAAACGTGCCGGTGTTGTACGTGTAATTTGCAGTGAGCCTAAGCATAAGCAAAGGCAAGGTTAATTTATAAGTCGTGCAGGCTGAGGTTTCTCGGCCTGTGTTTTCAGTTGTGATTTGGTCTTCGTTTGAGTATCCTTACGGGCTCTTCAAACAGATGATAACCGAATTCAAATATAGGAGATGTGTTAGTGGCCCGTATCGCTGGCATTAACGTCCCTGATCATAAACATGCAGTTATTGGTTTAACAGCTATTTATGGCATAGGTAAGACTCGCTCTAAGGCTATCTTAGTAGCGACTGGTATCGCCGAAACCACAAAAATCGGTGAACTTTCAGACGAAACACTTGACGTATTGCGTGAAGCAGTTGGCAAGTACACTGTAGAAGGTGATCTTCGTCGTGAAGTTACTTTGAATATCAAGCGCCTTATGGACCTTGGTTGTTACCGTGGCCTACGTCACCGTCGCTCTTTACCACTACGTGGTCAAAGAACAAAGACTAACGCGCGTACCCGTAAGGGTCCTCGTAAGCCTATTAAGCGATAAGGGGATAGTATTATGGCTAAGACACCAATTCGTCGTAAAAAGGTTAAAAAGCAAGTTGCTGATGGTATGGCTCATGTTCATGCTTCTTTCAACAACACTATTGTTACAATTACCGACCGTCAAGGTAATGCACTATCATGGGCTACTGCCGGTGGTTCAGGTTTCCGTGGTTCACGTAAATCTACACCATTCGCTGCTCAGGTTGCTGCAGAGCGTGCAGGTACTGCTGCTCAAGAATACGGTTTAAAAAATCTAGAAGTTTTCATCAAAGGTCCAGGTCCAGGTCGTGAATCTGCTGTACGTGCTTTGAATGCTGCTGGTTACCGTATCACCAACATTACTGACGTGACGCCAATACCACACAATGGTTGTCGTCCACCGAAGAAACGTCGCGTTTAACAATAGGTTAGGAGAAATAACATGGCAAGATATTTGGGCCCTAAGCTCAAGCTGAGTCGTCGTGAAGGTACTGACCTGTTCCTTAAGAGCGGCGTAAGAGCTATCGACTCTAAGTGTAAACTTGAGACTGCACCTGGTCAGCACGGCGCTCGTAAAGGTCGCTTATCTGATTACGGTTTACAATTACGTGAAAAGCAAAAAGTACGTCGTATCTACGGTGTATTAGAAAAGCAATTCCGTAACTACTACAAAGAAGCTGCTCGCCTTAAGGGCAACACAGGTGAAAACTTGTTACAGCTTTTAGAGCAACGTTTAGACAATGTTGTATACCGCATGGGTTTTGCAAGCACACGTGCTGAAGCACGTCAGTTAGTAAGCCACAAAGCGGTTTTAGTTAATGGTCGTGTAGTGAACATTCCTTCATTCGTAATTACTCCAGAAGATGTAGTAGTTATCCGTGAAAAGTCTAAGACACAAGCTCGTATCATCGCTGCTCTAGAACTAGCCGAGCAACGTGAAAAACCGACTTGGGTTGAAGTTGACGGTAAGAAAATGGAAGGTAATTTCAAACGCCTACCAGAGCGTTCAGACCTGTCTGCGGACATCAATGAACAACTAATCGTCGAACTTTACTCTAAGTAAAGTTAAGAGTTAAGAGAGGATAAAATGCAGGGTTCTGTTACAGAATTTCTAAAACCAAGGTTAGTCGATATCGACGCTATTAACCCAACTCGTTCTAAAGTAGTTTTAGAGCCATTAGAGCGTGGCTTCGGTCATACTCTTGGGAATGCCTTACGCCGTATACTTCTTTCGTCAATGCCAGGATGTGCAGTAACCGAAGTTGAAATCGACGGTGTGTTGCACGAATACAGCGCGAAAGAAGGCGTACAAGAAGACATCATTGAAATTCTGTTAAATCTTAAAGGTCTAGCAGTTACTTTGGAAGGTAAAGATGAAGTTTTTCTTACCCTGACTAAGTCTGGTGTAGGCCCTGTGACTGCGGCTGATATTCAGCACGACGGCGATGTAACCATTGCCAACCCAGATCATATTATTTGTCATTTAACGGCAGATAATAGTGCGATCAGCATGCGAATTCGTGTTGAACGTGGTCGTGGGTATGTGCCGGCATCTAGCCGTTTATCCTCTGATGACGATGAGCGTCCAATTGGTAGATTGTTGCTTGATGCATCATTTAGCCCAGTTGAACGTATTGCGTACTCGGTTGAATCAGCACGTGTTGAACAACGTACAGACTTAGACAAGTTAATCATTGATATGGAAACAAACGGCACTATAGATCCAGAAGAAGCGATCCGCCGTGCGTCGACTATCTTAGCTGAGCAGCTAGAAGCATTCGTAGACTTACGTGATGTTACTGAGCCAGAAGAGAAAGAAGAGAAGCCAGAATTCGATCCTATTCTACTTCGTCCAGTTGATGATCTTGAACTAACAGTGCGTTCAGCAAACTGTTTGAAAGCCGAGCAAATTCAATATATCGGTGATTTAGTTCAGCGCACAGAAGTCGAGCTTCTTAAAACGCCTAACTTAGGCAAGAAGTCTCTGACTGAAATTAAAGACGTGCTAGCTTCACGTGGTCTATCTCTAGGTATGCGCCTAGAAAATTGGCCACCTGCAAGCCTAGCTGAATAATCTAAATCACTATATTAGTTTAGTTAGAAGGATAGGGTCATGCGCCATCGTAAGAGTGGTCGTCAATTAAACCGTAACAGCAGCCATCGTAAAGCGATGTTCAGCAATATGGCAGGTTCTTTGGTGAAACATGAAATCATCAAAACTACTTTGCCAAAAGCGAAAGAGTTACGTCGTGTAATTGAACCTTTAATCACACTGGCTAAGACTGACAGTGTAGCAAATCGCCGTTTAGCGTTTGCTCGCACGCGTGATAAAGAAGTAGTTGGTAAGTTGTTCAGTGAAATCGGTCCTCGCAATACAGACCGTCCAGGTGGTTACACTCGTATTATTAAGTGTGGCTTCCGTGCTGGTGACAATGCACCAATGGCTTATATTGAACTAGTAGGTCGCACATCTGCGAACGAAGAAGTTCAAGAAGACGCGCAGTCTGCTGAGTAAGTCTTAAAGACACCAAAAAGCCGAGCATAAGCTCGGCTTTTTAATATCTAAAATTTGGCAAAAAATAATATCGCTATCAGTATCCCTGTATATAGCGCAACATTTCAACTATACCATTATCAAACCAACATCTTTGTAAGCCCACTAAGCGTCACTAGAATCTACTTCCCTTAATAACCATTTGTTATTCAACTAGCTTGTTAATTTAAATTTCATGGTCGGTAATAACATTTATAGCTTTGAAAGTTATCTTGCTACTGAATATGTAGCTGTATAATACCAATCTGCCAAATTATGTGATCTAATTAGCACACTGATACTTATCTACTTTTACTAAATTGAACTTAGAAAAATCCAAGCAACTTTTAGCTTTATCACGTAAAGAGCCTAATGCGAGAA
>NZ_JACJEW010000041.1:0-40130 GCF_014164315.1 Pseudoalteromonas sp. SG44-1 | reverse complement strand
AATTATATTCAGTTTTACAATTACAAACGTAGGCATTCTACGCTTAATTATATGACGCCACATCAGAAATATAATGAATTAAAAAATGCCGCTTAGAATCTCTACAGAATTTGTTGACCATTACACACTGAGTGAATACTTACGTGAGCTTTATCAAGTTGCTGGCGTTAAAGAAACCGTTGATTTTTATCATATCAAACGACATTATTATTTTAGTCATACCATGATCAACCCAACGCAAATCGTCCCTAAAGGGCCCAATATTGATTACGCTCGCGAGCATAATCGCGGTTAACCAATTTATACTACCCCTGCAAAATGGCAGGGGTAGTTTAGGCCTTTTTATAACCACCACAAATCACAATAATGCCTTTTAAAGCTTTGATCACCACTGTATTGTATTGATAATATAACCAAAATAACTTTTTTCACCGACCAGATTTACTCTTTTATTCTTGAGCGTTAATAATTCAGCTTTATCTAAATACCATCTTATTGAATGTGTTTCTTCACTTGCTAAATCGGAAAACTTTAATTCTACGCAGTGCGGCTCATAGTCACTACTACATGTTGTTGCCTCAACTAATAAATATTCTTGCGACCAATACTCAGCCAATTGATAATTTGCCCATAACTGTATTGGGATATTAATGAATGTCCAAAAGTAAAAGTAAATAAACACGGGACTAAAAAGCAGCGTAAAATACTTAACTAAACGTCCCTCAGCAATAAAATGCTCATCTAAGCTTTCCTTCACTTGAGCAAAATTCTTATACTGACTAAAAAGGTAACCAATCGTCAGCACTGTCAGCGAGGGTAAAACCCATTGTAAAATAAAATTGTAATTAGCATTAGGGATAAATGCGGGATCCACACTTTCATACCAGATGAAAAAACCGCAAGGCATAAAACAGGTAATCAATAATATTAAAATAATCCAAAAAAGCTGAGGTTTTGCCATAGAAATTTAAAATCCTTATAAATTATGACCTGAGATAGCGTAACAAATGCCTATTATACAAACTGTTAAAGTTATAGTTTAATACTTTCAATATTAATATATTTATTATTTGAACAAACTCTTTAAATTTTTACTATAGGTACGACTGACTTTAAGTGTTTTACCACTTTGTAATACAGCCGTGTATTCAGAGTTTCTAAGTGGATTAAGTTGCTTTATATGGCTTAAATTTACAATCGTTGATTTATGTATTCGCAGGAAATCTTCAGGCAAGGTGTTTTTTTCAAGCTCTTTTAAACGCGCACGCATTACGTGTGTTTCAGCAGGTGTGTGTACACACATATAATCCCCCGCCGCATCAATCCATAAAATATCTTTAAACGGAATAATTTGAATTGGGTTTTTAGCATCTTGAATAACTAAATTCTCAGCTTCAAACTTATAGTCAGAATTACCCGCCACTTCTAGTGGTTGGGATTCATTGATCACCAGCGATTGGTGCACTTCAATAAGTTCGGTTTTTCTGTTTAGCTTTTGGGTTTTAATAACTCTTTCAATGGCTTCTGCAAGGCGAGCTAACTTAACGGGCTTAAGTAAATAATCCAGCGCCCTCACCTCAAAAGCTTTAACAGCATGTTGATGAAATGCCGTAACAAAGATAACCGCAGGGCAGCTCTCTGGTTGAAAATGTTTAATTAATTCAAAACCTGACTTTGTTGGCATTTCTATATCTAGAAACACTAAATCTACATCATATTCGTTAAGTACTTTAATTGCTTCATCAACACTTTGTGCACTGCCAATCACTTCAATTTCAGCAAAGGCTTCTAAGCGAATACGCAAACCTTCAATAGCACTGTATTCGTCATCAACGAGTAACGTTTTTAATTGAATCATGATTGCAAACCATTAATTGGAAGAGAGATACAAAACCACGCACCACCGGTAGTCGCATTGCCTTTTTCAATTCGGTGACTATTACCATATATTAATTTTAAGCGTTGCTCACAATTAGCCAAGCCGATGCCTCTTTTGGTTTTTTTATTATCATCAAAGCCTTTACCAGTATCAGCAACTTTAATGAGCAATGCGGATTTTGTTTTTTCAACATTAATTGTGATCACCATTTTTTGATCTGCTCGCATACCATGTTTTAACGCGTTTTCTACCAATGGTTGAATTAATAAAGAAGGTATTAATAAATCGTTGCATGGTTCATCAACGCTAATATTAACCTCTAGCTTGTCAGCAAATCGGCATTGCTCTATATCTAAGTAGGTTCTTAACATTGCGATTTCTTCTTTGATAGCTACTTTTTCAAGTGGGTCGGTATATAAACTATGGCGCAATAAGTCACATAGTTTTTCAAGCATGTTTACTGCCTGCAAGCTTTCTTTTTTCAATATTAACGTGCAAATGGCGTTAATACTATTGAACATAAAATGCGGGTTAAGCTGATATCGAAGCATTTTTAGCTGTGACTCTTTCGCTAAATGGGTAGCTTCTGCGGCCTTTTGAGTTTGCTCAAGATTATCTAAATAAATTTTAATCCCGTAATAAAAGGCAGTCCATGTTGAAAGCATGGTTAACGAGGCTGACGTCCATGTACCAAAGTCAAACCATGACATTGAAAGCCACCAGTTACCATATAACCACTGCAAGGAAATCCATTTAATTTGCGTCCAGAGTAATGTTGCAATTAGAAGCAGCATAATACGTAACGCGACTTTAACTTTGAGCTCTTGCTGACTAAAACAGTTGTAAAATCGTCTTAACGTTAAAGTGATCAAAAAGCCACACGCTACATCAATAATTAAATGCGGTATATGTATTGTCCATGGCTCTTCGCTTGGTATTTTTATCATTAATTCGGTCAGCATTGCATAGACAATCCAACCACAACTTTGGAATAACCAGAACAACTGACTTCTAGGGTTATTACTATTCACATTATTAAATCCAATGTTATAGGCTGTTGATTAATAAACGTTAATCAACAGCCATAGGGTATTACTTTGCACACGTTAATGATAATGAGTAATTACTCGGTTTTATAGTCAACACCACATCAGCAATTGCTAAACTTAAATTTTGACTGGTAATGCGCAGCGCGTCTGTTATTTTTTGCTCAGCAAGTCCGCTATCACCACAGTGCAAAGAGATTGCTAGAGTATGCCAACTTTTGTCTGTCATTAATTGTGAAAACGATGAAAAATCAATATTCCTTAAGCAATGATTTTCGCTACACATGACTTGCAAGTTTGCTCCTTGTTCAGGAGCTTTATCTATGCGCATTTTTAATTCAAGGTAACCTGCACTAAATTTACTATCTAGCTGTTTAGGCTCTAGGTAACTCAAGCTAACAGCAGCTTGTGCGCGCCAATTAAAGCCACGGCCATCTTCTTGATAAGATAAATTGACTGATTGCATAAGTAAACTCTGTTTATCGCCACTGGTTGCTGATGCACCGCTGGCTAACACCTTTTCTGTGCTTGTATCTGCCAGTTGCCAAGTCATATTTTTGGCTAAGTTTCTTACAAACAGCGGATGTGAGTCACTATTAACAATTTTTTTAGGACTGGTTTTCTCACTCAAAACAGGCACATTTATGTTGTCCTGATAAGTTAAGCCATAGCCATAAGCAAATAATGGGTCATAGTCAGCATCGTTTAAGTTTAACGTAAATTGGTCATCATATTTAGGCCATGAAAAACTCAACTTACCGCTGAAATCAAACTGGGCTTTACCTTCGCTATTAGTTAATAGTACATCTGCAACGCCCTCACCTTCAGAGCCTGGTAGCCAAGCAGCAACAAAGGCATCCGATGCATTGAGCTCTTTATTAACCCACAACGGGCGGCCGCTTAAGAATACCGTTACTACCGGAATATTGTCTGCCTTAAGCTTTTTCAACAGTGCAAGTGCGTGTTTGGTTTCATGCTGAAACTCAAGCATTTCTATATCACCAAACCATTCTGCATAAGGTTCTTCACCAATAACAACAATGGCTACATCTGGCTTGGTTTTATACTCACCAGACTCGCTCAAAGTGATCTCACCACCCGCTTTTGTTACTTGCGACTGTAAACCCGCATAAATAGAGGTCGCATTTGGAAAGTCACTATTGGTATTGTCTGTGCCCTGCCAAGAAACGCTCCAGCCACCCGCTTGCATATTAATTGCATTCGCGCCTTTGCCGGCAACTAAGATGCGGCTACTCGCTTTGATTGGCAGCACGTTTTCGTTGTTTTTTAACAGAACGAGTGACTTACGAACCGCTTCTCTTGCCAAAATGCGATGCTCATTAGCACCTAACCACTGCGGGTGTTGTGATTCAGGTCGCGCTGATGGTTTGCTCTTCGAAAACACACCCCAGCGGATTTTAGCCCTTAAAAAGCGCCTAACGGCATCGTTAATTCTTGATTCTGCGATTACACCGTCTTTCACTTGCTTAACAGTATTATGATAAAACGCTTCAAAATGCTCTGGCACCATGATCACATCAACGCCCGCGTTAATTGCTTGCGCACATTGCTCTAAATCGCAGCCTTCTACAAACTTGTGAGCATTCCAATCACTGACTACAAACCCATCAAAACCAAGTTGGTTTTTAAGTACATCCGTTAATAAATGTTTATCACCATGTACACGTTTGCCATTCCAACTATTAAATGATGCCATCACTGATTGCACACCTTCATTAATAGCCGAAAAATAACCTGCGCTGTGAATATCTCTTAATCCTTTTTCATCGATAAGCGTATTTCCGCGATCAACGCCTCGCTCTGTACCACCATCGCCCACAAAATGCTTAGCGGTGGCAATACGGTTACTGCCTTTTAAAAAGTCAGCGCCTATGTCACCTTGAATACCGGTAACCATACTACCTGCATACAACCTAACTAATTCAGGGTCTTCTGAGTAACTTTCATAAGTTCTGCCCCAGCGATCATCTCTAACTACAGCAACAGTAGGCGCAAAACTCCATTCAATCCCTGTAGCAGATACTTCCTTTACTGTTGCTTGGCCTATGCGCTTAATTAAGTCGACATCATGCGCAGCTCCTAAGCCAATATTGTGCGGAAATAACGTAGCGCCATACACATTGCTATGTCCATGCATGGCATCAGTACCCCAAATAGTCGGTATTGCAATACCGTCTTTCGTTGAGTCCATTGATGCTAGGTACATTTCATCGGCATATTTTAACCATGTGGCCTGATCAGCGCGTTTGTCGCCATAGGGCGCTGTATTACCGCCATTTAGGTATGAACCAAACCCATATTTGCGCATTTGTTCAACACTTAGATAACCAATTTCGGGCTGAATCATTTGCGCCACTTTTTGCTCTATGGTCATCTTTGTGAGCAGCTGTTCAATTTGCGCTTCTACAGCGGGATCGCGTTTAAGTTTAGTGTTTACATAAGGCCAGTTGACTTGCTCACGCTCTGCACTGAATGAATATTGACAAGTAAGCGCCCCAACTACGGGCAATAAGCAAAATAATAATTTAGAATATTTGATTTGAGACATTTAAAACCTTCGAGATTAAATACTGTTTTATAAAATATGGACTGATTAATTTAGTGTGGAATATATTCAATAAAATCATAATATGCCCATGAAGGGCTGCCGTAGTATTGACCCGGAAAGTAATTCCCTTGAGTCGAGTTGTCACCATTCCACTGGTTAATCATTATTTTTGTTTTATCAATTGGCCATGCATAGCCGGGAATTTCATTATCGGCTATTACGCCATCCCCATTGTCTTTGTACATCACTCTAATTGTTTTCTCGTTTCCTTGTGAGTCGTACAGATACCAACGAATTGATGAGCTTGACCAATCAAAGCCAATGGTTAATAAGTTTTCTCTGTAATCAAGCCCAAACTGGCTTAAATCGATATCCTTTTCCCAACTTTGATATGTACCTCCTTGGGGCTGGTAAATCACATTGGTATGAACAACATTGCCTAAAGAAGGTAATAGTTCGATATCTATTTCTTGCCAAGCGCGTCCTGGCGAATCCCACCATGAGGTATAAGTAAAAATAGAAGACACGGTACCGGCGATATTACCCGACTTAACACTGCCTTGTACCTTACCAAAACTATAAAAGTGATTACTTTGCAGCTCAGCACATGCACCTTGTGACAGAGAAAGGGTGATGCCGTGTTGACTTGGGTTAATCATTCTTGGGACAAATTCGCAGCCAAAAGGTGAGCCATTATCGCCACTACGTGCACTCCAAAGAGTCGTGTCAAATCCCCACGAAAAATCGTCTTTAAAATAGTTAGCGTATGTGGCGGGTGAAATAACTATAAGGCCAGCAACTAAGGTTGAAATTAACTTCGTTTTCATTATTAAATCCTTATTTAATCAAGCATCTCCTACAGTACTTTAGCCTGTAGGAGGGTAACTTTTACTCGGTTATTTAGAATGAAAAACCCGCTCTCATACCGTAATATCTCGGCATACCAAAGCTGCCTTTTGGAATTCCTTTGCTAGTATTATTCCAATATTGAATAGTTTCATCAGAGGCATTATTAACGAATACTTCTGCGTACCAGCTTTGTCCTTGCGGCTCATATTTAATTGACGCGTTATAGACTGCAAATGCATCTCGGCTATCGTCAATGTATTTTGTCGCCTCGTCCGACACGCTAAAGTCCATATCATCTAAATGTTTATCAACATTCCATACTGTTGAGTACGACTCATCTTTCCAGCTCGCATTAAGCCAGCTATGAATAAAACCATATTCACCTAAATCAAACGTATGTGTGTAGCTGATGTTCGCCGTGAACTT
Organism: Pseudoalteromonas sp. SG44-1; assembly: GCF_014164315.1. Taxonomy (NCBI): domain Bacteria; kingdom Pseudomonadati; phylum Pseudomonadota; class Gammaproteobacteria; order Alteromonadales; family Pseudoalteromonadaceae; genus Pseudoalteromonas; species Pseudoalteromonas sp. SG44-1. Next base: position 33,361 of record NZ_JACJEW010000041.1, on the reverse strand, counting down.
AGGCGTCATCGCTAAGTTATTACCTTTAAGGTTGGTTGATAGCAGTGTATTTTCAGGATTTTTTGATTCCTCATAAGAAATATCAAAAAGATACTCAGCATCGTAATCCCACTTAGTATTCCAATCGTCCGTCACTTTGGCATCGGTCCAGGTTACATAACCGGTGATACGCCCGCTTGGGTATGGCTTCCAATCAAACTCAAGCTCAATACCTTTGATTGTTGAACTAGGAACATTTTGTGTGTAATAAGCAATCACAGGCTTGTTTTGAAAATCAAGTACTGGCTCGCCATTACTATCTAAAACGGGAGAACCATTTTCATCTTCTACCACAGATAAACGTTCTACATTACCGATTGAGCCCACTGATGCGTATTGCATATCGATGTAATCTGTATAGAAAAACGCGGCTTTTAAGTTTAATGAATTATCAAAAAAGCTCGATTTAGCGCCAAGCTCCCATGTAAGTACTTCTTCTGGGTCGAACTTAGTTTCAAAGCGTGTTACGTCGCCGGTTCTATCATTTACCACTTCATATACATCACCAATTCCACCGGCTTTAAAACCACTGGCAAGATAGGTATAAACCATCGTTTCAGGTGAAATGTCGTAGTCTAAACCAACACGAAAGTCATGATGCTGCCAACTTCCTTTATTATCGTTTGCAAAGTATGACGCATAAATTGAAGGATCTTGGTAGTAATCAACTGGTAAATTATTTAGATCAGTTCTATTTAACCAACCTACGGCGCAGCCATCGGCATTAGAGCAGCGATATGTTTTACCCCCTTTATCTTCTTTCGTTTCATCACTAAAACGATAACCAAGTGTTAGATGTAATTTTTCAGTTAAATTGTATGTACCTTGGCCAAACAAAGCGAATGCGTCTGTAGAGCGATCAGGTTGATCCCAAAAGGCTTTATCGTCCATTGGGTTATCGTAATAACCTAAGGTCGTGGTTTTTTCGTGGAAATAGTTAGCACCAACAATCCAAATAAAATCGCCGTATTCGTCAGATTGTAATTGCACTTCTGTAGAAAAAGATTCAGCACCAGTGCCATCTAAAAAGTACGTTGCCCCATCCCAAGGATCGAGGCCGACTTCGCTATCTTGTGCTGAAGAGCGTTCCATATCCTCATAGCCAAGTAGCCACACAAGCGAATATTCATCATTTATGTCGTAATTAAGGGTATTTCTAAGATAGGTGATATCTAAATTAAGCTTACCTGGCACATTCACAACAGCTTGATATGTATTATCACTGGGTAAAAAGTTTTTGCAATCGCCGCCCAGCTCTTCACTTCTACCACGAATTTTATCGCAGTTAACTAAATCGAGATTGTTATTGCTGTTATTAACGTACTTTTGAAAAACGGTATGATTTGAAAAGCCACCATCTAACGGCTCCCAAAGCGTACTAATTCTAAAAGAGTATTCATTAGCATTGTTATAAAAGTCGTCTTGTTCTGCGGGGGTTAATTGGCGAACTTTTTGCGCCTCTGGATTTGTGCCTGCACCATCTATCCACCAGTTTTCTCTCTGCGTGACTGTTTGACCAATACCTTGATAAGAATCCTCTGAGATAACAGGAGCATTGAGTATATCGTCGCTTAATCGTCTTGAGTCGTATTGGTTAGGATCGTAGTAACCCTCAAGGTAAGAATCTCGTTTTAATCCTTTGCCAGAAAACCGTACTGCAAATTCGTCATTAATTGGAATATTAATTACGCCATCAATATTTTTGCTGTTGTATTTTCCTGCTTCAACGTTCACATAGCCATATAAATGAGTAAATTCAGGCTTTGCTGAAATAACATTAATGCTACCAACTGTAGAGTTTCGACCAAATAATGTGCCTTGTGGCCCCCTTAATGCTTCAACACGATCAATGTCGTACATTAAAGCAAGTGCGCCTTGCATTCTTGGCGAGTAAATACCATCAAGATGCACACCAACAGCAGGATCACCAAGCTCGGTAATATTAGTAGAGCGTACGCCACGCATCGAGATAACAGGTGCTGATTGATCCGTCGCTGTGGAGATATCTAACCCTGGTACTAGATTAGCTATATCTTTAACACTATTTACGCCATTTTGGCTGAGCTCAGACTCCGTTAATGCTGTAATAGCAACAGGGGTTTCCATTAACTTTGTTTTACGTTTGGTTGCTGTTACTGAGATAACCTCTAAGGAGGTACTTTGTTTTTGCGCAGTGTTGCTTTCATTCGTATTCGTTGGATTATTCGTAGCAGCTTGTTGGGCATGTAACGGGAATGAGCAAGCCAATGCTACGGCAATTGATAATGCTTTTTTATTTATTGTGTGCATATTCGACCTTTTGATGTGTGTGTAAAACGTTAAGGTTTGTTACTTTTATTTAACAGTCTCACAGTATCCATAGGGTCTTTTTTGATTACTAGTCAAATACGCTAAGGCGAGTTAGATATAATACAAGCCGAAATTAAATCTTGGACAATAAATAAACTGACTCCTTGATTTAGTATCAACAGTCAAAAAACTTAAAAATTTATTGCATGAAAGTAAAACTGACCACCGATGCCATAAACACAAAGAAAGCGGATATAACCAGTGAGCGATGAAAAATATCATGGCCTAACTTTATATACCCAAAAACGCAGGTCAATACATTAGGTAAGTTATCCAGGCTCACTCATTGTCACCTGTTAAGGCGTGATTAAAGCCATGCTTAACATGCTAAGCTCGATATAAAATACGTGGATTTAAACACTGCCCCTATATACCCAAACCACCTCAAGATGCGAGTTTCAGTTGGAATTAAAAGCGATTTAGGCAAGGCATTGATTGCAAATAATAGTGGTTCTATTGTTAAAATCAATAACGCAGTATAAATCGCTTTTAAACCAACCCTTTGGGCGTTTCACAGGCACTTACTCTCAGCGTTGTTACTTCTTAAAAGGGGCGGCCATTCTTGCAAAGTAACGCCTTGATATTAAGCACCTGTGAAACGCTGAATTCTGCATCTTGAGGTGGTTTGGGTATATTATTAACCAATCGTTTTATACACATCAATATTACTGTGAGTAAGTAGAGCACCAGCCTGTTCACCAAACGTTTTAAAATGTGGCGCTAACTTATGCTCTTCAAAGTGCTCATTTGTAGCCCATTGTTCAGTTACAATGTAATCTGTTTGCGTGTCATTATTTTTCACAGCCAGCTCGTAGCGCAAACACCCTACTTCTTTGCGTGATAACTTTTGTAAGTTATCAAGTGCACTAAGTAACGTAGCTGCATCTGCGTTTTTACATGACAGCATTGCTATAACGGTTAACATAGTTATTCCTTTGCATTAAAAAGTGCAGACTCACTGCACTTTATATTGAACACGCTTAAAACGTGTCTTGATCCCACTGCGGTGCAAAACTTGGGGTTGCTTGACGGTCGCCGCAATCGAGAGCATCAATACGCGCAATGTCTTCTTCATCAAGTTTTACTGCTTTATCATTAAAGTTATCTTCAAGATTTTTACGCTTAGTTGATGACGGAATGGTCGTCATACCCTTGGCGTTTACCCATGCAATAACCACTTGTGCAGGGCTTGCATCATGCTTTTTAGCAATATCAATAATGGTATGATCGTTTAACACTTTACCTACCACAAACGGCATATAGGCGGTGATATGAATGTCATGCTGCTGACAAAAAGCACGTAACTTGGTATTGGTTAAATAAGGGTGTACTTCTATTTGGTTGGTGAATATTTCACGTGAGTCCAGTGTTTGCATGGCTTCTTTTAAATTCGCAATAGTGAAGTTCGATACACCAATATGCTTAGTTAATCCTAGCTGCTTTGCCGTTAATAACTCAGTTAAATACTCGCTCATTGGCTCATCGTTTGATGGCGCAGGCCAATGGATCAACAATAAATCGACTGAATCGAGTTGCAGTTTGTTAAGAGACTCTTTTACACTGGCGATAAAATCGCTTTTATTCAGTTTGTTATTCCACACTTTGGTGGTAATAAATAGCTCGTCTCTAGGGATATTGCTGTCTTTTATCGCTTGGCCAACTTGCTCTTCATTGCCATAAATCTGTGCGGTATCAATATGGCGAAAGCCAACTTCTAATGCCATTTTTACAGATTCATAAGCTGTTTTTCCTTCTAAGCGGAATGTCCCCATGCCTAAGTCTGGCATTTCAATTACACGTTGTGTCATAACTTTATCCTTATAAAAATAATCGGTTTAAATACAAACTTATTAGATTTCTAACCTAAGTTTTTCGAAATACACCTGTTACTTTGTTCATTTAAAATTTTTGACCTCGTAAAAGGTATGAGGCCATTAACTTTAGTTTCAAGGGCTAGAGCCTGTTTATCTTTCACAGTTACTTTTACATCCGTATGTTTGGTTTTTAGATAAGGCAGTATTAATGTAGGTAAAGAGCCAGAATAAAGTGCGGAAGTTTTACTTAATTTTTTACTTAACCCACCAGATTACAAACCTAGCGCCGTGATCAAACAGCTTATAAATTGAACAGCTTTTAATCCTGAGAAGTTAACCGGCCCTAGAACCTAATAATTATATTTATAAATGACTGCTTTATACAAAATTGAAAGTACATTTCTCAAGGCCGCTATTTTCAACACTGTTAGCGCTGAAAGTAGTGGCTCAACGTCGATTTATTCTACTGCGCTTTAGTTACTTATCTCTATGTTTTTGTGTAATTTTCATTTCACTGTAGCTGCTGTGTTCCATCATTTGATCCATCATCACTTGCATCATTCTCAGCTGACCTTCCATTTTATTGATACGTTCATCGCCCTCAGTTTCTGACTCTGAATCATCACCACTTTCATTTAGGTCGTTTATCATGCGCATATTTGCACGCATTGAGTTCATATGTTGTTCCATTAGCTGCTCACGCTTTTGTGGATTATTTTCATTTTCGATCTGTTGCATTAGCGAAAACATTTGCCGCATTTTTGGTTCCATATGCGATGTTTTTTTATCATGCATCATCTTGCCCATCATCATATGATGTTCGCCTTCGCGTTCATCTTCTTGGGCAACTGCTGTAACAGCAAAAACAGCGGTTATAAACCCCACGATTAGATATCCTTTCATAACGAACTCCTTTTCACCGTCAGTTCATCATGAATAGCATGCGTACCTTCAGCACCTTTGGCGATTAACATTGCTGAGTCAATTTGGCTTTGGCTATCAACAATACCAATTAAACGCACATCGCCTTTATTCGTAATGACTTCGATATTAAGTGCTCTGAGAATAGGATCATTCATTAAAGCCATTTTAACGTTTGCAGTTACATCGATATCTAAAACATTGTTAGCCACCGTACTTTTTGGCGGCTTTTCCGCAGCAATTTCTGGGGATTTATAGCAACCAGTTAATTGTGAAACCATCAGTATTGCAATAACACATAGTATTTTTGAAAAGTATTTATCCATTAGGATATCCTCAGTATTAAGTGGAGCGATCACCATCGGCGGTAAAGTGTATTCTTCACTACCTACCATCACTTTATTATGTAAGAGGCTAACGTTCTGTTCGTTATCGAACTCAAAACAACTGTGTGTCAATAATAAAAATCAGCGATTCATACTGGTCATTACTGCATTCATGTAATTAACTCGCTAATTTGGCTGTGTACTGCAGCGCACAGACAACCGCGGCAAATAAGCTAAAACTAAAGCGGTTCATTCAAATCATCGCCTAGTTGGCAACCTCAATATCAGCTCTAAAACACGCCAACACTTTATACTGTCGACCCCATTAAAAAGGATAACTACTATGTTACGTAGCATGAAAGATCTTGAAAATTGCGCTATCGCTGCTACCGATGGTGTGATCGGTAAAGAAAAATATTTTCTATTCGATGATTTAGCATGGGTGATCCGCTATTTTGTTGTTGAAACAGGTTCTTGGCTATCCAGCCGTCAGGTTTTGATCTCACCAATTGCGGTTCAAAAACCAAACTGGATAGAAAAAATTCTGCCTGTGTTGATCAGTAAAGAACAAGTTAAAAACAGCCCAACTATCGATAACGATAAACCCGTGTCACGGCAAAATGAGGCCAGCTTACTCGATTATTATGGCTACCCTTATTATTGGGTAGGCGAAGGATTTTGGGGAGGCGGTATTTACCCTTATTTATTGTACCGTGACCACCAACACCTCCCACATACAGAAGCAGGTGCACGCAGCGCACAACTAACTCACCATAATGTTAAAAGTGAAGATAATAAAAAAGCCGATCCAAATTTACGAAGTTGCAAAGAGGTTATTGGCTATCATATTAATGCAAATGATGGTGATATTGGTCATGTATCTGGATTATTAGTAGAAGAAACAACGTGGGCGGTGCGTTATCTGATCATCGATACCAGTAATTGGTGGGGTGGACATAAAGTGCTCGTGCCACCAGAGTGGATCAGCGAAGTATGCTGGCTCGACAAAACCATCAGTGTTGATCTCAACCGCCAAGTAATAAAAGATGCGCCAGAGTATGATTATAACTTGCAAATAACTCCCGAGTTTGAAACAGCTATATATCAACATTACGAACTAGCGGGTTACTGGGACAAACTAGCAAAAGCGAAAAAGGATTGCTGAAATGATCGGCTTTCAAGTAATGCCTAGCGAAAAAAATTTGGCAAAAAGTCATATTCAATAAATAAAAAAACACCACTCACTAAACTAATGAGTGGCTTTTTATTCTTCGTTATCTGCTGATAACTGAATCTAAAATCGCATAGGCGGCTTTGACCCGTTCTACGTTGGGGTAATATTTGTTTGCTAACAGAACAATTCCAGCATTTTTTGCCGGAATAAATACAATATATGCGCCAAACCCATTTGTTGAACCTGTTTTATTGATCCAGCCATTATGCAAAGCTACTTGAGGAGAATTATTAATATCGATTGGTTGAGGTTGTGTAATGGTTTCAACTGAATTTCCAGCTAACAGAGCAGCCAAGTTAGTTGGTAAAGGATACATTTCCCACGCTAGTCCTTGCGTGAAAGTGCTCGCTTGATAATAGCCCTTCCTAGTACTTTTCAAGGCCGTATTGATTTTATCATCGAGAGAGACTAACCCTAAATTCGCTTTAATAAATTGCACCATATCTGCACTAGTAGACTTAATGCCATATGCTTGTGCATCCAGCATACCGGGATTTACTCTCACAGCATCGCCTGAAGCATTATATCCAAATGCATAATCATTCATTTTATTTGCTGGGACATTAACAAACGTATTTGACATGCCTAACGACGGAAATATTTTAATTTCCAGAAACTGTGCATAATCAACTTTCATACTTAATGCAGAAACATAGCCAAATAAACCTATACTTGGATTTGAATAGAGTCGTTGTGAATTTTCAGCAAAGGTTGGCTGCCAAGATTTATAATATTGCATCATATCATCGTCAGTCTTAACATTATCAGGGAACTGTAAAGGCAGACCACCTGCTGTATAGGTAGCTAACTGTGTAAGTTTTGTGCTGCCAATAACGCTATTTTTCAACTCAGGTAGATATTTATCAACAGTGTCATCAAATGATAAAGTACCATTGCCTTGAGCATAACTCGCAAAGGTTGCAGCAAAGGTTTTACTGACCGATCCTAATTCAAACAGTGTATTCTGTGTTACTGCTTGGTTCTTTTCTTTATTCGCAACACCATAATTATAAAACTGTGACTTACCATCAACAATTATACCCACCGCTAAACCAGGAATTTGGTACTGCTGCATTAAGCGCTCGGCTTGCTTATCGACTGCTTTTCTCAACATTTGATTATTATTTTCAGCCCGAGCATCATTAGACATCACTATAGTTGCAGCTAAAGTAGTAATAACAAGCTTGTTTAAAATTATTTTCATTGTATCTCTCGTTAATGAATAAAATAGCCACGCCAGTGCAACCATATTGCAATAAAAACTCAACTCTCGGATTGAATTCTGGCGCCTGAGTTCATTCAAATATTGTAAATGGAGTATATTGATATTTAGCTTAACCTCGTTTTGAAAATGGTAGAGATGAGCATATTCAAGATCTACTCGTTCTAAATGCAAAAGTCAGCAAAGCCGCCGCTATTTTGTGAGTACGACTATTAATTTTTACTGAATTAAAATACGGTGTTGGTATTAAATTCTACGTTCATAGAAAATGAAATGCACAAATCGTCTTGATTTGAGCTTACTACTCCCAAAGCTCAAATAATTAAAGACGAAGAATATGGGTATGTTTTGCTGAATGATTTATATAAATGTGAAATTAATACAGCCAATGTTGTATGCAGCATAAATTAACAAACTAATACTTAGGTTATAGCAGAGGATTGCCTATTCTCTATGAATTATCGTGCGGAAATACACATGGTATAGTTCACACAGAGTCACTCGTAGCAAATTGTTCAACAAATAAAGTCGTTGTTGCTAACAAAGGCTACGATTGTAAAAAACTGAGAAAGTTGGTTCGTGATAACAACACGACACCCGTTATTCTACGCAAGGATAACAGTTTAATAGGTAATGAAGATATTGACTGATGCATGTACAAATATCGGCACTTGGTTGAGAATACATTTGGCCATATTAAGCAATATAGAAAGATAGCCACACGGTATGAAAAGCTTGCACGAAATTATCATTCAATGCTCGCTTTAGCATTTACGATGATGTGGCTACCAATGCGGGCTGATCAATATATGTACCACAAAGATCAACAGCCCCTAATGACGTAGCGCTCTCAGTAGCCTTAAACAACAAGAATATGATCCCTCACCAACGAGTGAAGAACCACAAATAGTAGAGAACATCTATTATCTAGCTCCTTGCATATTTATCGAATATACCTGTCGATAATGCCACTCAACCCTTAATTAAGCTCAAATAATGCTTTGCGAAAACTGGTTAGATAATTAACGACTCTATTATTTTTGCTGGGGTTTTCTGTATGATTTTTTCGTGTCAGGTTTTAAAGCTGCGCGCTTGCTTGCCGCTTCTTTTTTTAGTGTTTCAGCAGATTTTTTATCATCTACTTTTTTATCATGAGTTGGATTTTGCATAGTTGCCTCAGAGTTCTCGCCCCTCACGTTAATGTAAAAGGCCGAGATTTAAAGCCTAGTTTATAAAGCTCCCCAGCTCTGTGCGCTACAACACTTAAATACTATATTTGGTTTGATTATGGTTACGGTTTAAATTTGAAGCACCAGCTTTAGCTAAAAACCAGCACTATTTAAAAAGCATATTATTTGAGTCAGACATAAGTGTTCTAACTCAAGTAAGGCCTGGTGAATGATCGGTTCCGCAAAACCGCTTTATTTAAACTATTAATTCTTTCAACGCATCTAAAGGCAGCGCTTTATAAAAATACCAACCTTGAACCTGGTAGCATTTATTATACTTTTCAATGAATTCACACTGTTCTTTCGTTTCAACCCCTTCAAAAATAACAATACGATTAAGGTTAGTGAATAGTGCCATTATTGCCAGTAGCATATCTTTTTTCAAAGGATCAGTAATCGATTGGGTAAAAATGCGGTCTATTTTTATGATATCGAAGTTAATTTCAGTTAACCAAACTAAATTTGAAACACCTGTGCCAAAATCGTCCAAGGCAACAGTAAACCCATAACGTTTAGCCTGCAAAGCAAAATGTGACAACTCATTTAGTGGCAGTCCAATACGCTCAGTGATCTCAATTTTTATTTGTTTTTGGCTTATTTTATATAATTCGCATTGCTCATTTAAAAACGGTAAATACTCCGAACTTTGAATTTCAAAGGAGTTAACATTAATCGCAATACTAAAGTCATCTTTTTCTATAACAAAAGGCGACAACTCTTTAAATGCTCGCTGTACAGATGAAAATGCCATCGACGGATATAAATTTAACTGCTCAGCAATACTTAAAAATAACTCAGGTGAGACTTGCCCATGTACCGCATCTTTCCATCTAATTAAACATTCTACACCAATAATCTGCTTACTCTGGACCTCTAAAATTGGCTGATATTCTAAATAAATACTTTCATCTGCGATTGCATTACGTAATCGAAATTCAATCGAATTTGTTCTTTCTATGTATGAGATAAAAGAATAAATAATTAAAAAACTAATAACGCAAAGTAGTAAAAGTACTGCAGTCAGAGTCAAAGTGGAAAAAAATAGTAACCCAGGGCGATTATTAAGCACGCTAGCGCAATAGCCAAACTTTGTACTACAGCTTTTAACTTCTTGTGATAGTAAGTTAAATTCATTATCAAACTGAAATTCGGAGTCAAATTGATGGAAAACGTACAAACCATCAATAGAGGTTATGTTAAACGAAAAATCCTTATTTGCTTGATCAAAATATTTAAAAGGATCTTGAATTGTAAATGCAACGATACCGTTACGTTTTGCAATATCATATTTGGCATCAATAGGAAAAATCCCCTCAACTTTTTGCGCAAAATAAAAACCTGTATTGCCCTTAAAAAAATCAACATTAAGTTCAACAGGCTCTTTTAAAATGCCCCAATTTGCCGAACATATAATTCTATTTTGTTTAACTAAACCAACATCATGCGTGTAGTGGTAGTTAGTTAAAAGGATACGTAATTTATTTACAGTTTCTTCATCACAGCGTCGAGGGTTAATGGCTTCTGTCTGATAAATGGATTGGCTTATATCACTGGAGATTTCTTCGGCTTTACTAATAAGAGATTGCGTAAACTTTTTCTGATAAAGCATTTGTACATAGTTTGCGCCAAAATGGGATATACAAATTAAAAGCAGTAGCAAAAGCGGTAAAAAGAAAATTATTGCACTTGGTTTTTCTTTAAAAGCTCTCAATGACATAGATTTTCCCTTGCAGTTAGCACATTAATTATCATTTAATACCATTAAATTGTAACGTACGCTAGCAGCAAGCCCCTACTATTAAATGTTATTTAACAGCTGGCAGCTTGTTTGCGTATGAAAAGCTGAAATTATTGAGGTATCCAAAACATAGGACTTAGCCATATTAAAAAGGCTGCCACCTACTTCGCGAAGAATCAAAAATAAAGCGGTTCAAATTCGGTGAGCTGGTAAGTCAGCGAGTTTCTTCCACTCATTGAAAGTCGAAGCGATCCATGGCGAGCCAATTAGAGATAGTAATATATCAAACTCGATTCACTGTGACTGCTCACTCTATAATCTGATGAGCTAATGTTTTAAGCTATTATATCAACGCTTGGTATTACCTTTTCGGCTTACTAGGTTTAGCCAATGTTATTACATCATGAGTATAATTCGCCTCAATAACTTAAAAGTAAGCCTCTGAATAAGTTTATCTTTAGATAACAACGACAACTCAAACCTTAACAAAAACATATAAATAAAGTGCAATCTGCTGTTATACTGTTTTTAATCACAGAGGGTCTTATTCTAGTATGGTTACAATTAAGCAAGTCGCTGTCCACGCAGGTGTTTCATTTAAAACTGTATCGCGAGTGGTCAATAATGATCCAACAGTCAAAGATATTAACCGCGAGAAAGTTCTTAAAGCGATAAAAGAATTAGGTTATCGTCCTAATCGTGCGGCAAGTTTAACGCGACGTAAAAACTCAAACATTTACGCAATTATTGCTGATGAACTGCTTAGTGTTCCTTATACTTTTGATATTATTCGTGGTGCCCAAGAAATTGCGTGGCAGAAAAATAAAGAACTGTTGATCCTCAATGTTAACGAAACCCAAGCGAGTATAGACAGAGCTATAGAAAGCCTTTTAGAGTATCGCGTAGAGGGCGTTATATATTCAGCAATGTATCATCGCCAAGTTGTGGTAGCTGATGAACTAAAAAAAATACCAACAATTTTAGCTAACTGTTTTCCTGCTTTGAATAATTTCCCTTGTGTAGTACCTGATGAACAGCAAGCCGGTGAAGATATTACTGACGCGTTAATCCGTAAAGGCTATCGACGAATTGCTTTCTTAAACTTAAATGAGCATATAGTTGCTGCCAAAGGCCGTAAACAAGGCGTTATAAATTCATTTAAAAAGCACGGCTTACCACTCGATGATTTACTCATTGAATCGGTGATTATTGGTCAAGCCGATGGTAGTGAGATTTCTACTTCGAGAGAGTCTGCAGCGCGAGTAATTGACGAGTTTAAACCTGATGCAATTATTTGTGGTCAAGACCCCATGGCGCTAGAAATTTACTTTGTTGTGCATGATAAAGGAATGATCGTTGGTAAAGATATTGGTATAGCTAGTTTTGATGATTGGGGCAGTATTCCACAATTATTACAACCGAATTTAACTACTATGGCATTACCACACCATGCTATGGGACGTTGGGCAATGGAATACCTCATAGAGCAGCGCACTGATATTGTTCACCACCACTTACCATTTAAACTAATTGCTCGTGATTCGTTTTAATTGCATCTGCCTTTAATGCAAAAAGCGATAATACAATAAACACACACACAACCAAACCCAAATATTGGTAGGCTAACGCAAAGCCTACATTATCATATACTACACCTACAGCGACGGCTAACATTGACGCCACCAATTGCGTAGTAAATTGAAAGCCAATGATATAGATCATGGCTGAATAACGAGCTTCAAAGTGCATGTTTATATATTTAAACAATGCAATTAACATCAGCGGTAACTCAATTGCATGTAACAATTTTAATACACTAATGCTGATAGAGTCATTAACAATCCCCGAGCAATATATTCGTATCGCCATCAATACACCACTTAACAGCAACGAGTTTTTAACGCCCAAATAATTCACCCATTTTACAGCTAAATACAAAGCAGCAGCCTCAAGGATAACTTGCGCTGAAGTTAAATAACCAAAAAACTCTCGACCTTGCTCTGGGGTGTCAAAAAAAGAGGTGTAATAAATAGCAAATTGCTGATCAAATACCGCATAAATACAACTTACACCGATCACAAATACACTTAAACGCCACAATCCTGCGATTTTAAAAAATGCTTTGAGCTGTTGCACGGGAGAAAAAGTTCGAGAAGGCGCTATTTCGGGCTGATTTTTTGCGACCTTAACAAAGGCTAATAACCCCATTAAGCAAACCGCCGCAATGCTTGATAACCAATAATTTAAACTAGGGGATAAATTAAACGATAAACCGGCAAAGTAGCTTGCCATGGCCCAACCTAGTGACCCCCACATTCGAGCTTTACCAAATTCAAAATTCGTCGAGCGACTTTGTTTATCAATATAACTTTCAAGTGTCCCGACTCCAGCCAAAAATGCACATGAAAAAACAGCACCGCCTAAAATAGCAGCCAGATAAAACTGTGTTTGTAGTAAGGGTGCGTATACATAACTGACAAATGGACCAATCAATATGATAAAAAATGCAATGAAGTAAAGCAGTGTTTTTTGTAAACCGAGTTTATCTTGCAAAATGCCATAGCAAGGCATCACGAGTAAAGCCATGATGGAATTGATACTAAAGATGACCCCTACTTTAGCACTGTTGAGGCCTACTTCTTGACTAAGCCAAATAGGAAAAAATGAAAATGAAAAAGACCATGCCATAAAATAAATAAATAAAATGGCGCTCAATAGCCGATAATTACTACTCATATATCGCATAGCCTTATAAAAAGTAAGCGACTCTATATTACTATAGAGTCGCTTCAAATGTTATTTTTCTATTGCTATATTGTTTAACTTTACGTCACTAAGCGACAAAGGCTGCTCAGCACTCACTTGTATTTTATTATAAGGAGAGGTTGGAAAAACAATAGAGGTCATAGAGCTAACTCCCTTATTAACAAATACTTCTATCGACGCTTTATCTACCCATATATCAACATCGTAATACTCAAGGCCCTTCTGTAATGGTGCAGTTTGTAAAGACGCAAAGCCATCTTCAAAGTCTTTTAAACCCGACTGTCTGCGGTCTAGTATTAGTTGTCCTTGAGCTGGGTTTAGTTGAAGCTTAGTGTATTCATCCGTTGCAGAGCTAAGCACGATATCAATAACTTGTTCAGCGTTTGCTACACTAAAACTCACCTTAAATTGCCCAGGTTCAACAGTAAAAAGTTCATCTAACTGATAGCTATTCGCGCCAGTTAATGTTGCCTTTTGTTGTGGTTTACTCAATAAACTATCTAACTCTTTAATAGGTTGAGATGCCAAACGCACGCCTGCTGGCGTTTGCAATAACTTTAATTCTCGGGGAATCGTCATTGCGCTGCGCCATACCTCAGTCGGTACTTGGTTTGCGTATTGCCAGTTACTCATCCACCCCATAAATAAGTGTCTACCGTCTTGAACATCAGAGAAAGTTACACCAGCATAATTATCAGTGCCGTAGTCTAACCATATTGAAGGTTCGTACTTTTCATTTGCTGCTTTATCAGAAAACACGATGTCAGCAATTTTTATATGCCCCCAATCACCACGTTCATTGTCTACCACTTTAATATAAGCTTGCTGGCCTTTTAATTGACTCACATTCCAAGAGCGCTCGGTCATCGTACCTGTATTGTTACCACTTGCAGTTTTAACTATTTCGCCGTTTACTAACAACTGTATTGCGGTACTATTGTGATGCTTTCCGCCTGCAATTTTAAAGTTAATAAAATCATGGTCGATCGCAAATGATTTTGAGGTTAAGGTGCCTGTTGCCTTATCCGAATCTTTAAAAGAACTAGCAATGGTATTGGCTGGTTGATCATTAACTATATGAAATGCATCACCAGATACTTGCCAATTTTTTAAACCATTTTTGAAGTTAGAAAAGTCTAACCCTTCGGGAAACGCAGCTGGTGTACCTGTAAGCATTTTTTGATAATCACTATCTAATACAAATTTTTCACCATCGAAATCACCAATAAAGTATTGTGTACCAGAGCCACCATTTGGCGCACCAGGGTTAATACTCACTAATAACACATATTTATATTCGTCTGTGCCTTCAATACGCACGCGAATAAGATCTGGACACTCCCATACTCCTGCGTGACTGCCCCAATCAGCGCCAAAGTTACTTTCAAATTGCCATGTTTTTAAATCTTTTGAGCTGTAAAAACCAATATGATCATCTTGAGCCAATACCATAACCCATTGCTGAGTATCTTCATGCCAGCTTACTTTAGGGTCACGGAAGTCGCGGATCCCAGGATTTTTTAATACCGGGTTGTTAGCATATTTTTTCCATGTACGGCCTTTATCAGTGCTATATGCTATACCTTGCGTTTGAAAATCAATCGCTCCCTGTGCAGCCTTTTTATCATCATGATAGGTAAATATAGCCACTAATGGTGGGTTTTCTTTACTGCCAAAGCCGCTGCTATTTTGCCAATCAACTACCGCACTGCCAGAGAAAATAGTGCCGTGCTCATCAGGAAACAACTTAATTTCTTGATGCTGCCAATTAACCATATCTTTACTAATTGCGTGCCCCCAATGCATTGGCCCCCATACAGATGAATCAGGGTTATGCTGGTAAAATAAATGATACTCACCTTGGTAATAAACCATACCATTGGGATCATTCATCCAATGCTTTTCTGGGGTAAAATGAAAAGCAGGTCGAAACGCCTCTTTACTCGGTTTATCTTCACCCATAGGGGCTGTTTTTTCAGTTTGGTTTGTCATGCTACATGCTGCCAAAAATGATGAAATTAAAACTAAATTAACGGTTCGCATCGAATGCTCCATGTTTATTATTGGTATCTAATGAAATTGCTTCTAAAGAACGTCCTTTTGTTTCTGGCATAAACCACGCAACAAAAATCAATTGCCCTAACATCATTAAAGTAAAGAAAGTGAATACTTCAGTGGCACTAAAACGTTCTAAGAAAAATGGCATAAGTAAAGTGATTGCTGCGGCAAAAAACCAATGCGTACCGGAGCCCAAAGACTGCCCTTTTGAACGAACTTTGTTAGGGAATATTTCTGCAATGAAGACCCAAATAACGGTACCTTGGCCAATGGCATGAGCGGCAATAAACACAAATACAAACGCTACAACCGTTAAACCACCAGAGTCAGTACTAAACGCCCACGCCACGACAGAGAGCGAAATAACGTAGCCAATTGAGCCAATGTACATCAGCGAACGGCGGCCAAACTTATCAATCAACGATAAACCCAGCATGGTAAAACATAGGTTAACCACGCCAATCCCAGCGCCAGAAAGTAATGATTGATTTACATCCAACCCTGCAAGTTCAAATACGCGCGGTGCATAATAAATGATAAAGTTAATGCCAGATAATTGATTAAATGCGGCAAATAAAAATGCAAATAAAGCCGCCTTATTGTAACTACCACCAAATAGCTTTGATTGACTGTTTTGTAACTTGTCGCGTTCAATGTCATTTAATACTTGGTCTGGGTTTTGTTCACCTAAAGTCACTAAGATTGAACGCGCTTTAGTTTTCTCATTTTTCTTTTGCACTAACCAACGTGGGCTTTCAGGTGCCTTAATGATCATTAATAAATAAGCCAGAGCAGGTATTGCCTCCACACCTAACATTAAACGCCAGTCAATTGCAGATGTTCCTGCAATTAAAAAATTAGAAACAAACGCAACTAAGATACCAAATACAATTTGAAACTGATAAAGCGCAACCAAACGCCCACGGTACTTAGCAGGTGCAATCTCAGAAATATAAGCAGGTACAACAATTGAAGAAATGCCCACTCCCACGCCACCAATGAACCGTAATAAGGCGAAGCTATATGCGTCAGGTGCCATGGCGGAGCCAAGCGCCGAAATTAAAAACAACACTCCAACTAAAACTAATGTGGGTTTTCTACCCCACTTATCGCATGGGTAATTACCGGTTAAGGCACCCAGTAGTGTTCCCCATAAAGCTGAAGACATAATAAATAAGCCATGAAATAACGAGCTCGTATTCCATAACGCTTGAATAGGTTTATCCGCACCGGATATAACTGCTGTATCAAAGCCGAATAAAAAACCAGCAACGGCAACGGTGACTGACCAATAAATAATTTTTTTCATAATCACTCTTAAAACTTAACGATTAAAAGGTGGGCCGAAACCCACCACTATTAATAACCTGGGTTTTGTGTGTACGATCCACCACTTAAAATCATCTGCTGGTTCGGAATAGGTAAATACTCATCACGACCTTTAGTGAAAATAGCATCGACCAAATAAGGTTTACGTACAGCTTCAATAGCTAAGTAACTATCAATAGTTTCTTTCGCTATTCCCCATCGAACTAAGTCAAAAAAGCGATGTCCTTCAAGCCCTAATTCTAAACGTCGCTCAAAGCGTAGTGCCGCTCTTGCCTGTTCTTTAGAATCAAAACTTGTATATAAGCCCATGTTATAAATACTCGCGTTGTGTAATTTACCGGTACTATTTTTAGCACGCTCACGAATACGGTTAATAATTGGCAATGCTTCGTCATACCTATCTAACTCAATTAATGCTTCAGCTTTCCAAAGCAATACATCAGCGTAACGAATGAGCGGTGTATTTAATGAAAAGATAGGAAAAGGGCCATTCTCACCACGACAACTACAGTCAGGGTGTTCAAGATCTTTCATTGCCGTAAAGTTGCCATAAATACCAGGGGCACGTGCCCAGCTATCACCGCCATGAATTAAGTTTTCGTCATACTTAAATGGTTTACCTTCCATTGCCACAGTGTGATCTAGGCGAGGGTCAACTGAGTCTGTCGTCATGTCGTAGTTAAAGTCGTTAAAAGAGTCGAATAACGGCAAACCTTGTTGGTCTGTTTTAAACGCATTAACAAAATTTTCTGTTGGCACATGAAAACCACAACAGCCAAAACCACCAGCCATTGGCGCATTTAATGCACTAGGCCAGCTACCACGTCCATCTGGAGAGCCGTCATTTAGAGAGCGCTGAATAGCAAAAACTGATTCTTTACCATTTTCACTTTCAAACAAAAAGTTATTCGCGTAATCATCAAATAAGCCATAGACGCTCGCCTCTTCAATTTCATCAACCAGAGCCACCACTTTTACAAGTTTATCTTTATTAATATTAATAACTTGATGTAGCTCATTCTGCTCATACGCTTGGTAGAGTAATGTTTTAGCTAGATATGCCTTAGCTGATAACGCTGAAGCGCGCCCAACATCTTTTTGGGTTTGTGGTAAATTGTTTGCAGCAAACTCAAAATCTGCAGCAATTTTATCCCATAACTCTTGATCGCTTAGCTCACGATTAGTAGCGCTAAGAATTTGATCTTGAGTCATTGTTTCATCAATCCACGGGATATGCTTATGATGTATTTTTAAATCAAAGTAGAAAATACTGCGAATGAACCGCAGTTCGGATTGTTTTGCAGCACTGTTTTCAATGGCATCTGGCGCATTTGCGATTACCGCTAATGCTGAGTTTGCTCTTGAAATACCGGTGTAATTACGTACCCATTTTTTGTTGTTCAAATCAATTAAATCTGGCGGGAAAGACTCCATATCAGGCACTATTGGTTGATATAAAGACAAAGCATGATAAGCAAAGATATCACCAGGTCCATTACCGCCTTTATGGGCGTCTCCAGCGCGTAAGTTTCCTGTCGGCCATAAAAAGTTAGGTGCGGTATAATGATCGTTTCCTAGATATGAGTAGGCAGCAATAATCAACGCATCTACATTTTCACTGTTAGAAACTTGCTCTTCGGTTAATACCCCAGAAGGTGCAACATCAAGATCAGAACCACCACACGATGCTAAAGAAAGCGCGAGTGTAGCTGCTGTAAATAGTGTTTTAATTTTATTCATAATATGTGCTCGTATCGTTGTCGTTTTAATAAATCAAAAAGAAAGGTTCACGCCTAACGTAATACGTTTTGGAATTGGGAAGTTGCCGTTTGGAGTTTCTGGATCCTGGCTTAGCGTCCCTGACGGAGTAATGGTCAATAAGTTACTTCCCTGCAAATAAATTCGTGCAGAACTTATACCGTATTGACTTAACCACTGTTCATCAGGTGTATAACCGATAGATAAGTTACGAAGCTTTATGTAGCTGCCATCTTCCCAAAACAAACTTGATTGACGGCCTTCACCATTGTTATCGATTAAAGTTAATGCCGGTACATTGCTGTCAGTATTGTTAACTGACCATGCATCAAGAACGCGATCACCGTAGTTAGAGCCTATATTTAATGATGTGAAGTCAGTAAATCCACGCCAGCTATTACGTATCTCACCTCCTTGAACACCTTGCCAGAACATATTGAAATCCCAATTTTTGTATTTGAAATTCATGTTCAATCCATACATAAAGTCAGGATCAGTATCGGTGAAAAAGCTTTGATCGTTTTCATCAATCACGCCATTGCCGTCTAAATCTTTCCAGCGAACTCGGCCTAAACCAGCCCCAGATTGCGCTGCGTGAGCATCTATCTCACCTTGATTTTGGAATAACCCATCGGCGACATAACCATAAATAGAATTGACTGAATGACCAACAATCGTTTTATCATCACCATTACCACCAAATGAATTCACAACATCCTCTGGTAGTGAGACAACCTTATTTTTAGCAGAAGAAATGTTAAAGCTAATATCGACATCGATATCACCATCTAAGCTATCAAAAGTAAGGTAATCGGCGTAGCCAATGAGAAACTCAAAACCAGAGTTTTCAATCGTGCCACCATTGACCCATTGCTGAGCGCCTTCACCTAATGTTGCAAGTGGATTGGTTAACGTTAAAATATCCTCTGTGGTTTTTTCAAACCAATCGATACTGCCGTATATGGTTTCGTAACGCATGCCAAAATCAAGACCAATGTTTGTTTGCGTTGATGTTTCCCACTTTAGGTCATCATTCCCTGTTTGTGCTTTTACAAATCCAGAAGGAAGCGTGCCGCCATTTGCACCGCCTATATCATAAGCGGTCCCTTCATCTTGCTGATCAGTGAATAAAGACCGAGTTGCATAACGGCTTAAATACGTTGTATATGTTGCATCGGTAGGGATTTCTTGATTACCCGTTTTGCCCCAACTAGCTCGAAGCTTTAAGGTAGATAAAAATTCAATATCATAGAATGATTCGTTGCTGATCACCCAACCTGCAGAAATAGCGGGGAAATTACCGTAGCTATTATTACTACCAAAACGAGATGAGCCATCGCGACGTATTGTTAAACCTGCTAAATAGCGGTCATCAAAGTTATAGTCCATACGCGCAAAATAAGAATTAAGAGACCATTTATCGCCATCCCCTTCCACACGAACATCACCCGTTGCTTGTGATAAATGAGCATAATCACGATCATCAGACGCAAAACCTGAACCAAAACCAACAGATCCTTCATACTCATAATCTATTTGTTCTGTACCGACCAAAAACGTAAAATGATTTGCATCTAAATCAAGCTTATATTCTGCGGTATTAGTCCAACTAAAACTGCTATTCCAGTTTTCTGTCACTGACAGCTGATCACCATAGTTTAGCGAGCCAGCTTGAAAAGCACGGGTATAGTTTCTGAAGTAGTATTGCCCGTAATCTAAACCGATAGAGCTTTTTAGTGTTAAGTCCTCTATTGCCTCATATTCAACAAAAATATTTCCCATTAATTTATTGAATCTACTAACATTGTCTCGATTCATTTCAATTAGTCTAACCGGATTATCACGGTCAGTTACACCAGGGACGGGTCCTCCCCAGCCACCTTTATCGTTGTACACAGGAACGATAGATTGTTGTTCTATAGCCAAAGTTAGAATATTACCGGCCAGATCATTAACCAAGTTTGATTCTTGATTTGTCACTATAAAGTTTTCACCAATCTTAAGCTTATTTGTTAGCTGATAATCAGAATTAACGCGAAAGCTTATTCGTTCAAACTCTGAGCCATCAACAACACCTTCTGAGCCGAAATAGCCAAGTGAACTATATATCGAAGCTTTGTCTGAACCACCTGAAACTGAAAAGTTAAGATCGGTTACTTTTGCAGAGCGCGTAACTTCATCAAACCAATTAGTATCTGCTGGGCGTTGCACCTGTGCAGCATCCGTAAACTCAGGAAAAACAACGTTGTTTAATTGAGGGTTATTAAAATCATTATTCCAATCATAAGTATAAAGAGAACTTGCGGCATTTGGATCTGATCCGTCATTTATTGCTGCTTGCCAAACTGCTTGTGCCCTTTGCTGTGTATTTAATGGGTTTAGCTCATAATTAAAATCATCATATGATTGATTGAAAGAAAAATTAAAATCGAGCCCCTCAGAGCC
Source organism: Pseudoalteromonas sp. SG44-1 (assembly GCF_014164315.1). NCBI lineage: Bacteria > Pseudomonadati > Pseudomonadota > Gammaproteobacteria > Alteromonadales > Pseudoalteromonadaceae > Pseudoalteromonas > Pseudoalteromonas sp. SG44-1. Next base: position 12,133 of record NZ_JACJEW010000041.1, on the reverse strand, counting down.
TTTTTTTGTCGTGATAACAATAACCCCATTGCCAGAGCGTGCACCAAAAATACTTGCTGCTGCCGCATCTCTTAGAACCTGTATATCTGCAATATCATGGCTATTAAGTTCATGCATCCCCGATTTAGTTGGAATTCCATCAATCACATAAAGGGGATCATTATTACCCAATGGTCCTAAACCTTGTCCGCGGATACGCACAGTTGCTGTAGCCGCAGGAGATCCATTAGTGGTAATTTGTAGGCCTGGTACTCTTCCTTGCAAGTTCTGCATTATATTACCTGAAGGCTGGTCAACGACATCTTCAAGGTCTACGGTACTCACAGCACCTGTTAAATCTTGTTTTTTAACACTTCCATAACCATATGAAACTTCAATAATTTCAATGCCATCAGTAGTATTAGCTTCATCTTTTTGCTGTTCGGCAGCAAAAACACTTAATGGTAACGAACAACCCAGCAGTATAGTGCTAACACTTACTGCAAGTTTGTTTTTTTGAAATACGAGCATTGTGTGTGTCCTTATTGTAATTTTACTTATTAGTGTTGATTTCAACATACAAATAAACAACGTTGTCTTTAAAGTATAAAAAAATACCTTTTTTATACTTTAAACTTAGTTTGCTAGACCAATAAAAATAAACAACGTTGTCTTTTTAACATTAAAAAAACATCTATTCAATATAAATAACAAAAATCTGTTAAAAATGTGTATCACTTGAATCACAACGCTAGACGCTAACATGGGTCAATAAACTCTAAGATCTGTTGATACGTTAAATCAGGTGTTGCCCCTAGCTGTTGAGCAACCATAGCACCAGCTGCACACGCAAAATCAACTGCTTGTTGCGCATCATCATGAATAGACAGTTGATAAATTAAAGCTCCCAAAAACGAGTCTCCAGCGCCCACAGTATCAACAACATCGATCAGATAGCCTGAATTATAGTACTTCTTACCTTTAATCGATAATAAAGCACCATGGCTGCCTTTCGTCACGCACAAGAACTCAGTATTTGTTTGTTTTGCTATGAAATCTAAGTTTTGCTCTAAAGAATGATATTTACACCCCATTCCTTTAGCGATTTCATAAAGTTCTTCATCATTTAGCTTGATAAAGTCTGCTCTATTCATCAGCTCTATTAAATTATCAAGCTGGTAATGAGAAGTGCGCAAATTTACATCAAACACTTTAAAATTTGCATGTCCAAGCAGTTGTTTTAAGGTCATTAATGAAGTTTCAGTACGGCCAATTAAGCTACCAAACACAAAAATATCCGTCGATTCAACTTTATCGATAATTTCTTTAGTTAAAGCAATATTATCCCAGGCAGTATCAGGCATAATTTCGTACTTAGCAGAACCATGGCTATCAAGTGTTACCTGCACCGTACTGGTATTTTTGTTTGGGTTTACAGCAATGTACTCTGTACTCAATTGCTTTTCTTTTAATTCGTCAAGCAGAGCATCACCTAACTCATCCTCCCCTACTGCACTTATCATTTGTGCATCAATTCCAAGTGATTTAACCCTAAAGCACATATTTAAAGGTGCGCCTCCCAAACGCTTAGTTGCGCCAAAACAGTCCCAAAGGACCTCCCCAAAACAAACTAGACTAACTTTATTAGCCACGTTTTGATTTACAATTATACTCATTCAAGAGCTTCCTTATACGCTGCGTATGGTCAGATAACGGATTAGACAAAGTTCAACTTACCTTTCACTTCATAGAAAGTAAGATATTAAATTTCAATAACTTAAACATTTTTAACTTAAAAATTAAAATGCAGATATATTTGTTAAATAAATGTCGTGAGATATTATTTCATCTAAGCAACAAAAAGACAACGTTGTTTATTTAAGTTAATAAAATTAACTAAATGCCTATCTGCAACTTATAAATAAAGCAAATAATATGCTTGAGAGTTTAATTTATGACTTTTTACCGCAAACTTTTATCCCTAAATGGTATTTGGAGTAGAAGTTTACCTCGAGTTCTAACGGATCGCTGATAACTCGTTAACTTGTGTTGACAGAGTTAAGGCTCATATGTGTTATGTGCATTTACTGCTTGTGAGAAATTATCATTTCTTTTGCAACTAGAGCAGCTGAAGGTAAAAACATTGTTGAAACGATTCTTTGATCAACGACCACTTCGTGTTTATCTTCTAAGGTTTTTTTGTTTTGTGCAATAGCTCCATTTTTATTCAACTGACTTTCAACAAGAAAAGGTAGCAGAGTACCTTGTTTAGCCCATGACTTAGATTTTTCAGTAGAATTAGGAAAACCAGCAATTTTTTTACCTTTAACAAGATACTGACCAGAAGATAATAATACATCGGCAAACGCACCGGCACCGTGACCACCTGCACCAATAATACCGCCAGATTCATAAACTTTGGCGATAATTGATTGTAATTCCTTGTTATTAGCTACATCAAATAATGGGCCATACCCTCCACCAATATAAATTCCCCAGTAATCATTTGGGTTAATTTGTTCAGGAGCAAAGCTGTTTTTCGCTTTATCCATAAAGCCTTCATATTTAATGGTGTAACTACTAATACCCAACGGATCCATCATGAACTCAACCTTTCCTCCATTTGGAGAAACAAAATCGACATCATAACCATGGCTCATAAAAATATGGTACGGTGGAGCAACTTCCCATAAATTATTTCTCGCATCGTGTTTTTCAGAATCCCCCATATCGATCATATTTGATGCGATGATTAATACTTTTTTTGTCGACTCTGCGCTTAGGTTAGTTGAAGTAAACAGTATTACTGAAAGTAAAATAGATATAAAAAGCTTCATTGTTTTCTTTTTTTAAATGATTAAATTCATTATTTAGACGATACAATTGAATAAAAGGTTTAAATACGGAATCAGCCTAGACACTTAAAGCCCCAATATGCCGACGAAACGAGCGTAGCGAGTTAAGGTCGGAATAATTGGTTTGTTATATGACGACGTGGCGCTCCATCACAAGTTAAAATAATTTCTTTTTTATCAGTAAAAACTAAAAAACGTTTTATCGCTCTCATTCCAGACTAAATCTATTAGCCCGTCAATGCAGTTGTCATCAACGCTTTATTAAGCAATTTACCATAAATCAAGCCTATCAATTTCAAACTCGACTGAGCCTTGGCAAGGTAGATCACCGAACTCGATAAGAAAACCTTGAACCTCAATAACCCCTTCATTTTCATCAATTACTTTGCCACAACCTATGTATGAATAAGGCCCCGTTTTTTCAATTCTTTCTTTAGATGCTTCTGCAATCATTTCTACCGGCCAATCGGCAAGGTACGCCGCTCTAACGTTGGCATCTAGCACTTTAAGGAGATTATTAACTTTATCACCTATGGAGTATTCACAAATGTGACAAAAAACGTCAACGGCTGAGTGTTCATTTTCAACAGTTACTAATGCTGTTTCATCCGAGTAAAACTCAATATTCGTCACTTTAAGTTGATTGATCATATGCACCTTACAGGTATTCCACAATGCCCACATTAACACTGCTTCCAAAAAAAATAGAAGCCAATTCAAGAGACTCCACTAACGTTAATCCGGGTTTAAAAACTCAACTTTTTCTGTTAAATACTCTGAACCGAATTCTTTAGCTATGATTGCTTCTACCTCTTCGTCAGAAATAACGCCAGAGTGCTGCCCCATATTTTTTACCTTTGATTTTGCCAGCAACATAATGTGCTCAGCCCAAGTAGGTTTAGATTCTTCGAGTAAAGACGCCCAAAGTTGTAACTGTTTTTGCACTATCTCGTCTTCATCACAGAAATTAGATGCTTCTTGTAAGCAAATTCGATATATCCACCCTTCAACTGAAGGCGCATAAAAATCAGCAACGATATCATCATGTGGACATAAAATGACCCTGCCATTATTTTTATTATCCAAACACCAAAATGCAACACCATGGAAGACACCAATTGGCAAAATACCATCAAGTACGCCCTCTGGTGCTATTTCAATTTTCAATACATTTGAGCTTGAAATCCACTCTAACAAATACATATTGTAGGAGCTGTCTTTTGTAATACCCTGTTCGATCCAATCGCGGTAAGATTTAGGTAACTTACCAATACTGCGCTCAATATTTTCTATTTCTTTAGTAACCACAGAACCTCCTCTTAAATATCGTTCATATTAACTGTGAAATTGCTTATTAGCTCCATATCACGTGCTCTGTTACTCTGTTCACAAGTCGCACTGCAGTAATTTGATATGCTTTTAGTGCAATCGCATTGCCCACAAAAATAGACAGTTTATCAGCTATTTTTTCACAGCCACCTGCACCCGACTTTATCGTCGAAACGAGCTCTTCAGTGCTGAGTGCCACATCATGCAACACTTCATAAAGAGGCGGATCGTCGCTTTGATCCGTTGGAATTACAAAACAATTATCAGCCCAATCAGCGCCATAACCAATAACAAGATAGTTTGCTGGCAACAAATACATCCCTGAGTAGGAATCACAATTAACTTCTTCCATAAATCAATGTTCACAATTTGAATCTCTTCAATGCCATCAAAGTCTTCTTCTGGTTCAAATTTTTGCCAGCCAAGAAGTAAATTGCAAAATAGGTGTGGACATTGCCTCGATATACCACTTAGGAATAATACCGCCTATTTTTTAATTTAATCGTTTTGACTTTTCTAAATCAGCCCGTTCTCCGTTTTGGTCTGACTTTGCTATGAATGCAGCTATTTCACTATCAAATGATATTTAAACTACCTTAATAAATATAACGAGCCTGTTGAATAACTCGTTTTAATTTATTTTTATTAATGGATTAACCATAGCCGAGTTCCTATTTTGATTCAATCGACAACTGACTTTCACGTAAAATATAAAGAAGAGGACTTGCTGTTGTTTTAATTGGCGTTTTTCAAGGTATTACAGATATTTAAGTGGCTTATTTGCGGTGATAAGGGCTTACCTTCGCAATGATGAAGCCACATCGACAGACAAAGTAAACGAATTTGTTTATTGATTTAGAATTGACCATCACAGAATAAAAACGGTCAAAAAGAATACTAGTGCCTATTGATAGAGTTAAGGCTCATATGTGTTATGTGAATTCCCGATTGAAGCGCCGAACTTTTGTTCGCATGTTTTTCATAGATGATGACGTATTAAATTGAATCATGCGCCCTAGAGTCCATCGCTCATACCACGCAACACCATACAACTCATGATTACTTAAACTTGAAATGAGTAAAAGTATCTCGTGAACCGTAGACTCCAGCTCAACAAGCAGATCATCGTATTTCCAGTCACGATATTTTTCGTGGAAACTTTCAGCTAGTAACCCAAGTTGATTCCATTTGTAGCCAGTTTCAGGGAAATCTACATCCTGATTTTGAGACTTTAGATGATGCCATTTAAGGACCAGTTTGCCCCAACCAATCAGGTAAGCAACTGTGTCACTAACGCTAATGATTGTACCTTTGATATTTCCTTCTACGCCCAATTTACGAGCTTTGCTTTTTGAAATTGAGCGATAATCAGCCATTAGTTTTGGGAACACTGAGCTTATGGCTAACTCCAATTCATCCTTATTTCTTGGCACAGAAGACAATTTAACCTCCATTCACATAATGCCTTGCATTTGCGGCGGTTTTGTAGCGCGGTACGAGCGGAAAAACCGTCCAACCACTCAGTAGTTTATGCAACATGCTTTTGTTATGTTTTTTCATTCACCAACTCCTGCGCAACCTGTAGCTGAACTTGATGCATTAACCATAGCCGAGTTCCTATTTTGATTCAATCGACAACTGACTTTCACGTAAAATATAAAATAGGATTTAGTGTTGTTTTAATTGACATTTTTCAAGTTGTTACAGATATTTAAGTGGCTTATTTGCGGTGATAAGAGCTTATCTTTGCAATGATGAAGCCGCATCGACAGACGAAGTAAACGAATTTGCTTATTGAATTAAAGTTGATTTTGAATTGACCGTCACTGTATAAAAACGGTCAAAAAGAATACTAGTTCCTATTGACAGAGTTAAGGCTCATATGTGTTAAAGCTCTGCAATTTATTGCCAAAATATAGTGGATATCTGCCCCCAAGCAGCCAATACTAAACAAAATTGTATAGACATCATGATCGATGCAATATCCAATTTTATTAACTTACTTTGCAACTTTCCTCTTAAAGAAATCCATAAAGAAAATAAAAGTGTTATTGGCAAAACCCCTGATAAAAAAGCCAAGCAAATACTTGCCGCAGTAATATCACCAAACTTTAGAAAGGATTGATTAACATAGAGATATATGGACAAGCTAAATAGTACAAGGTTTATAAACCCCCATTTAATGCGCCTTAAGCCATCTTTATCGCGTTTAACAACTCTAGTTAATCCTACTAAAAAGATATAAATCAGTCCAATTAGACCATTACATAATGTGTTGGCATGACTTTGCGTTGTTTGCCAAAACCATGACAACTTAACATTGTTGGAGTTAAGGCGCTTGTTATGTCTTGCTTACTCATTTCAAAGTTTATTCAATAAATAATTAATCTCTGCGATAACAATCTCTGGTTCATGTTTTTGTATGTAATGCTCTGGAGTTGTTGCAAATGTAATTTTGGTATCTTTAGATAAAGTCTGCATCTTATTTAATTCGGTAGAATAAGACTTTTTAATACGCTCCCAGACTGCTGGATGCCAGTTATCTGGAGTTTGATTTGCAGGCACCCAAATTGCGTCTCTGTTCCAAAGTAATACATAAGGTGTGTCACCAAAATCGTCGCTTTGCTGAATGAACGTTGAACTAGTTCTCATATTAATTTTTTCTAGATTATCAGGAGCACCATGCCAGCTAGCAAGTTCAGCTTCCATATTCTTCTTGGTATCAGCATCATATGTGTCATTTTTTGCATCCCACTTTTTTATATGGCTTCTAAATTGGCCATACAATGAAGGATCTACAAGTAAAATGGCGCTGACCTTTTCAGGGTAAAGGTGATTAAATAACTTAATAGGATATGAGCCATAAGAGTGTCCAACCATTACGTAAGGAGGCTGAATTCCAGCCCTTTGTAACAATACATTTTGATGCTCAACAATAGTGCCTAGATCATAATGGCCTTGCGATTTATCACTTTTCCCCAAGTTGGCTCTGTCATAAATACATACTCTATTTTTTTTGTGAAGTGATTGTATTACCTTCTTCCAGTTTCCGTCTTCAACCGTACCACCAAAGCCAGCATTGATAATTATTGAAGGGGAGGCTTCACCATAACATTCAATAAAAAGGTTCACTTTATCTACTTGATACAAGCCTGAAACACTTGGTTTAATGACGTCTTTTGCAGATACGCCAAAGGCTACGATAAATAATAGAACTAAAAGTCCAGTTTTCATTATAAAATCCCTTATATAGCTAATTTAGAAGTAAAATTTAGCACTTAAAATATAACGAGCCTGTAGATTAACTCGTTTTAATTTATTTTTATTGATGCATTAACCATAGCCGAGTTCCTATTTTGATTCAATCGGTTACTTCTATTTTATCTAAAAGTAAATATTGCAAAAATTTTTGTCTGTCCTTTTATTTCAGCTGAACATCTAACTGGATATAAGGCTGAGCATGAATCAATTGGGTGAGTTAATAACCAACAAGGTTTAACCTGATTATATGCCTACAGACCTAAACCACTTGCCTTGATTAGACACTCAGTACGCGTGCATTAATACAATAAACAAAGTCGCTTACACCTGACTTGATAACTGCGTTACGCACCTAAATATAACTGGATCACAATGATGAAACCAGCCGCCTTGAATAGTGCCATGATAAGGTTAACCGATGAATGTCTCGGCTCTAGCATCCTGCTTCGCTCTACCTCCTAAATCCATTTAGTCGAAGCGCCCCAGCTATCCCAAAAGGATATGGGAAAAACCTGGCTGCGATGAGATCGCAATAATCGATTACTGCGTAACGCGCCTATATGTGTTTGCCGTAAGCTACTTGCTTAACCGCCGCATCGCCGACGAAGTAAACGAATTTGCTTATTGAATTAAAGTTGATTTTGAATTGACCGTCACTGTATAAAAACGGTTAAAGAAAATACTGGTAACTATTGATAGAGTTAGGCTCATATATGTTATAGCTACTTTATTCACTATCTATTACCGTGAAATCGGATGAATGAATTAAGTTACCTTCAGAAAAAACTCTTATATCCCATTTTCCCGGCACAACTTCGTAGTCTAGATCAAAATAGTAATCAAAAGGCCAAACAAAAGTTCCATCGTGTCCACTAACATCAATTTGCCTATAAATAGATGACTTCTTTTCACCTGATGGTAAGGTAATTTCTGGGTAGTTTATTTGAAGATCAAAGTGTTGAACGCTAGAAGGAATATAACCAAAGCCAACAACTATATAAAAACCAGTGCCTAATTTTGCAGGAATGACCCACGTTTTTTCTTTTAAGACCTTAATTTCGTAATCTTCATTTACAAAGTTAGAAACCCTAGTATTATCTTGAACCAGCTTTCCTCCTATTTTGGCTACGTAAGCATAATCTAAAACTTGGGATTTGATAGGGCTTTGATCTACTGTTACTCCACAAGTAAACATACTGATTAAAAGAAAAAAAAGTCCAACAACTACATTAAATTTCAAATTACACTCCTTCTTGAAGCAATAACGAGCTTGTAGAATTACTCGTTTTTAATTTATTCTTATTGATGCATTAACCATAGCCGAGTTCCTATTTTGATTCAATTAGTTACTTCGATTTTACGTAAAATATAAAAAGAGGACTTGGTGTTATTTTAATTGGCATTTTGCAAGGTGTTTGAGTGGCTTATTTGAGGTGATAAGGGCTACCCTAATTAGTGCATCGTGTTTTGCAGCTTTTCTCTATTATGAACTAAGCAATACAGTTGCCGCAGTGTGAAGTGAAAGCATTCACTTTCGTTTGTCCGCGCAAGGTCAATTTGCTCAGCGAAATTGATTGGAATGAATTTATTTTGGTAGGATAAGTCTCGCTTGACTCCTCACCCAACGAAAGAGCCATAACGATTTACCGTGGGTGAATAATATTTACTAGATCATAGCTTGATAGTAGATTCAAGGTTAAAAGTTGAACAACTAAAAGTAGGTGCATTCGTTCCTGTAAAGAGTAATTCTACAGCCTCAACGCCCGCCATCTGCCGCGCGGGGTAAGATAAGAACGTCAGCTGCATGACATTGTTATAGCGAAACAGGTTCATCACGCATTTTTTCCCATGTTTGTACCATAAGCTTCTTGGCTGGCCCCCAACGGTAACCACCAAGTGCACCACTGTGCTGTATTACCCGATGGCAGGGGATCAGTAAAGCAACAGGATTTGCTCCAATGGCGTTACCAACCGCTCTTGCAGATTGGGGCGCATTGAGTGCTGTGGCTACCTGAGAATAGCTAGCCACTGCGCCCGGTGGTATTTTCAGCAGCGCCCGCCACACAGCTACCTGAAAATTCGTACCTTTCACATGAAGCGACAGCGGACCATGTTTGGCAGCTGTATCACTACTAAAAAACGCATCAATAACATAGTGCGTAGATGTGATGCTTTCAACAATCGAACTCAATGGCCAAGCGTTACGCAAGTCATCCAGCAGCTCTTCAATGTAATTGAAGTCCATGAACTCAACCCTACAAACACCACGCTGTGTTACAGCTACAAACATAGGCCCCAGTGGTGTAGGGTGCACACCGTATTCGATACGTAGCTCCTTACCCTTATTTTTATACTCCCCCGGTGTCACTGCCTCCAGCTGCACAAAGTGATCATGCAACCTTGAACTACCGCTTAAGCCAATCTCATGTGAAACGTCGAGCAGAGAGCGGGATTTATCCAACAACTCCTTGCTACGCTCCAATGTCAGGACCTGCAAAAACCGCTTTGGCGTGGTACCCGCCCAACGACAAAACAACCTCTGAAAATGATACGGACTCAGATGCACATGGGCGGCTATCTCCTCTAGAGCGGGCTGGGTAGTTGCACGATCTACCAAGTATGCCATAGCACGTGCGATACGGTCATAGTCTGACACACTCTGCCTCTCAGACACGATTTATGGATACACCGCCATCTACCAACATCGCAGAACCAGTTGTGAAACTGGATGCATCGGATGCTAAGTACAATGCGGATTGAGCAATTTCATCTGGTGTCGCCATACGCTTGAGCGCATGCAGGTTACGCACAAACGCCAATGCTTCTGGCGTATTAGCAAACTCACGTCCCGCTGGCGTATCAGTACCACCAGGCAAAAGGGCATTGACCCGGATATTCTGAGGCCCATGCTCTGACGCCAGCACTTGAGTCAAACCAATAAGACCAGCCTTACTGGCTGCGTAGGCAGCCATGCCTGGCATACCTGCGGTGTAACCAACGAAGGTAGAGGTGAAAATTAACGAACCTCCTTTTCGGGCAGCCATGGCGGGCAGCTGGTACTTTGCGCCCAAAAATGCACTGGTTAAGTTGGTCGCAATAACTTGATTCCAGTCCGTGAGCGACATCTGCGGCACAGGGCACATAGCACCCAGAATGGCAGCATTGTTAAAAGCGATATCCAGGCCACCAAAGTGGCTTACAGCCTTATCTACCAAAGCTTTGGCAAAAGCTTCTTCGCCAACATCACCGGCTAGTGCCAGTGCCTGCCCACCTTCAGTCTTGATTAATTCCACCAGTTCATCAAGCTCCTTCTGTCGCCTTGCTGCCACCACTACGGCAGCACCTTCTCTCGCAAAAAGCTTCGCGGCTGCATAGCCAATGCCGGTGCTGGCACCAGTAACAATAGCAACTTTGTTGGCCAATATGTTCATCGATTATTTCTCCTAGCTCTGCTGACAATTAAAGGGCATATGCCCGAACAGATGCTATATTAGGAGGCCGAACGATTAATGCCGACCCGAATCTTGCTGAATTTCAATTGCGCTATAACATTTTAGTATTTATGCGACACGCAGTTTGTGTTGCATAATCGCTTGTCGGACTGAGGCGCTACCTGCTCGATGTGTAGAGTTGGTGTTGTTTATGCTATGGACTTTACATATATAGAAAGGCTTTTTATGACCTAAGCTATAGCAAGCAAATTTAATTAGTGTGCCTGTCGTATCTATGCTGTCCCTGCGTTACTCAGTGTTTATTATCTATCCATTAAACCTAATGTTTAACCCTTAAGCAATTATATTTTTCGTATGCACAGTCGTTACTGACCTGAGCAGTTAAGCAGGTTAATTAGCTGATTTGATGCAGCAAGCTAGGCCGCTAACTCGTTCGAACTATTTAATTTGTCGCTACATCTAAATTAATCGCAACATACTAGCTTGGCAGTGCTGGCAACTTATTAGCTTGTCTAATCAATGCTTCGATTACTGGCTTTGTTTTATTACTAGGTACTTTCGCTAGCATTACATACCTAGAATGTCGTTCAACTAAGGTCGCGATAAAGCTGTTTTCTGAGCCTTGGTTCAAGTCCAACTCCCAGTGATCTGGAACAGCTCTGTCTTCAACATTTGATGACCTTTCACTATTGGTACAGCGTCGACTATCTTTCCTAACCCTTTACCTTTCAGCAGCAACTAAATAAGAGAGCCACTCTAATTGAACAAATAAAACTGTGTCACTAAATTTACTTTTCAGGTTCAGAATTTATCTTTTATTGCGGGGTTATTTTTATTTCACCTATTAAATAAGTCATTAGCCCTATTAAACCTAAATTACACGCATGAAGATGACTGCAGGAAATAGAAACGGAAATAAAAAGGACAGACACATATTTTGTGTCAGAAAATTTAGCACCTCTCCCGTTGTGGATAATCGCATAATTATTTTTTCACATACTGTTAGTGTTAGTTACAGAGCTTAGAATTGAGGTGCTTGGAAAGGATTTTAGGCAAAAAAAGGCAAAGCTAGGCCGTCACTTTGTTCAATAGTGTATTTTTAAAACAACCTAATAAAGATGCAACTGTTCAGCCTGCGCCTTTGTACCATTTTACATCGTTGCTGGCGGCTTGCTGCTTTAACCGTTGTTTGCTGCCTGCAAAATTTGAGTACTGCTGCCTGAAACGTTGAATTGATTCAAGCCATTGCGCTTCTTC